>JAHJRJ010000098.1 GCA_018830765.1 Bacteroidota bacterium
TGAGTACCTTCCGAACCTTGGCAAGTCAATTTTAATATTTATCAGATCCAGTTTTCGTCGTCGTTACTTTTTACTCCGGCAAAGACTTCATCATTGATTGAACCTTTTGCCTTCTTCATCACGAAAAGAGGAAACTCTTCTTGATTTTCTTCTTGCGGTTTTAATAATATATATGCAGCCGTCGCTCCGATCGCCATACCAAATAACGCCCAAATCCAAGTCTTCATTTTTTATCTTGCCTTTATTTTATATTTTCTAAAATTTTGATTGACAGTATTTTTTTGCTTCTTCTGTTCGATTCCTTCAGCATTTCTTCCGAAGCCATACTGTGAAATCGCGGATTGTCTAAGTATGAAAACATCCTGAAATATTTAACAACCTTTGTATAGTGGGCAGGTCGGATGGCGAGTGGTCTTTCAACGTTTTTGCAAGCAAGTCGAAACCACGGCAGATAATAATTTATTTTCTTTTAATGAGTTCTGCTAATCCATCCCGTCCAATATTGGTTTGTTTTGCTCCTAAAATCGCCGCTAAGGTTCCTGACGGTAAAGACCCATCTTTATTTACGCCCCACAAAATTCATGAACGAGTGATTGAGAAAAAATGTTTGCATCAATTGGTACTTCAATTGGAACTTCGGCTTTAGGAGGATGAGGATATACCTTAATATTGCTTTCCTTAAGGAACCGTTCACATTCTCCAACTTCTTCCAGGGTATCTATATGCAATTCAACTGCTTCAAGAATATTTTGTTTTGCTTCCTATTGTAATAATTATAAAAGACAATAGGAAAACAGTTTATTTTAGCCCCTTTTTTGTGATGTAAATCAAAACGATTAATTCTTTTATTATTCAAAAATATAACGCTTAAAAACGCAAATTTGTTTCATTTTGACGGTTGAGAAAAGGAACAAAGAATCTTCAACTGTTGCACCGATCTCTTACCTAAAGCTACCAAGTAGACCAAAGCAAAAGGCATATATATCATAAATAAAATGTTTGACTAAATCAAATTAGGACACTACCGAAAAAAATTGAATTTATTTATTATTCAGTAATCGCAAGCCGTTTAGTATTACAATCAATGCTGCACCATCGTCAGCAAGTATAGCCATCCAAAGTGAAGCAAACCCGAACGTTCCCAGAAGTAAAAATACAGCTTTCGTTACGAGCGCTATCGTAATATTTTGTTTGATAATTCTCAACGTCCGTTTCGAGAGTTTTATTGTATCAGATACCTTGGAGAGGTTGTCCGACATTAAAACGATGTTCGCGATTTCAATCGCCGCATCTGTGCCTGCCGTTCCCATCGCGATCCCAACTGAAGCCGCAGCCAAAGCGGGCGCGTCGTTTATTCCGTCGCCGACCATCCCGACATTTCCATATACTTTGTTCAGCCGATGAATTGCTTCCACTTTTTGCTCAGGAAGTAGCTTGTAACGGACGTCGTCTATACCAAGTTCATTTGCAATCGAACGGGCAGTCCCTTCGTTGTCACCCGTTAGCATTATGATATTTTTTAGACCCTCGCTGTGAAGTTTCGAAATTGCAATCTTACTCTCTTCACGAGCCGAGTCGGTTACAGAAATCAATCCGACCGGAGTTGAGTTTTCGATTATCATAACTATCGACTTCCCTTCTGCTTCCAATTTCTCGAGTAGTATTTCGATTTCTGAGCCGCACAAATTCAACTCTTCGCAGAACGTATGATTGCCGAGTGTATAAGTTTTGCCGTCAACTTTTGCCCTTATCCCTTTTCCCGGAAAAGTCTCAAACTCTTCGCAAACGAGTTCTTGAAATTGTCCCGAAAGCTTTCGGGATTCGTATGCTTTTATCAATATCGCATCGGCTAGATGATGTTCCGATTTCGATTCGACCGCTGCTGCAATTTTCAAGAGTTGTTCTATCGAATAAGAATTCAACGGAATAATATCTTTAACAACCGGCTTACCTTCTGTGAGTGTTCCCGTTTTGTCGATAGCCAGCGCTTTTATTTTACCAAGTTCTTCGAGGTACCTGCCGCCTTTAATAAGGACACCGCTTCTCGCTGCAGAAGTCAAACCGCTAATAATCGTAACGGGCGTTGAGATTACGAGCGCGCACGGACAAGCGATTACAAGCAGAACAAGCGACCGGTAGAACCATTCACCGAAAGCCTGCCCAAATAAAGCCGGCGGAATTACCGCAATCAGCAGCGCTAAAATTGTTACGGTGGGTGTGTAATAGCGTGAAAATTTTTCGACGAAAGTTTGGCTTTCAGCTTTCTCGCTTTGCGCTTCCTCTATTAAATGGATAATACGCGAGAGTACAGTATCTTGATAGAGTTTTGTAACCCGAAATTCAAATGTCCCCCTGCTGTTAACGCTGCCTGCGTAAACTTGACCGCCGGTTTGTTTCAAAACGGGCACCGACTCGCCTGTTATCAGCGACTCATTCAATGAAGATTTACCTTGCATCACAACACCGTCGAGTGAAACTCGCTCACCGGGACGGACGATTACAATTTCATCTGTATTTATTTGCTCTACCGGTTTTACAATTTCGAATATTCCGCTTTTAACCGATGCGGTCGGCGGCGATAAGCTCATAAGCGATTTTATTGCCCGACGAGTTCTGTTAATGCTGTATGTTTCCAACAACAGAGCCAGCGAGAACATAAATATAACAGCGGCAGCTTCGGTAAACTCGCCGATTGCCACAGCGCCGAAAATTGCTATCGACATCAAAAAATTCATGTCGAGAGCTAACGATTTTGCCGCCTTGTATCCTTTGATAAATATTTTCCATCCGCCGCTAATTATAGCGGTAACAAAAATTGGGATGGTAATAAGCCCAGCGACTTCAAAGTAATTCAATACAATCCCTGTTAACGTGAGGAAACCTGATACAGAAGTAAATAATAGGTTTGAGTATTTCTCCAAAAAACTTTTTGGTGACTCAATGTATTGAACTTTATGGGCTTTGAAGCCGGCGCTCGATAAAGCTGCGATTATTTCTTCCTCCGCACAAGTGTGTGTAACGTTTAGCTTTTGTGTGATTATGTTGAAATTAAAGCTTGCCACACGTTCGATGTGGTTAAGTTTTTTCCGCACAACAATTTCTTCGTCAGCGCAGCAAACCCCCGTTACAGTGAACGTAGTATTTTTTATTTTGCTCATAAAAAAATTATTCCGATATATGATGCAAGGCAGCTTTTATTAAATCCTCGATATGCTCATCGTCTAATGAATAGTAAACTAACTTGCCCGCTTTACGGTGTTTCACA
>JAHJRJ010000099.1 GCA_018830765.1 Bacteroidota bacterium
TAAAACTAATGCTCCGATTCCCGTGCCGCCATTCTGGGGTTCGAATGTTGTAGAAGAAATCGAACTCGATGAAGTGTTTGAATACCTCAATGAAATAGCTCTCATAAAAGGACAATGGCAAGTTTATAAAGGAAATAAGACCGAAGAAGAATATCGATCTTTCTTAAAAGAAGCAATCTATCCTGAACTTCAAGCTCTTAAATTAAGGATTAAATCCGAAAAATTACTTACACCAAAAGTCATTTACGGATACTTCCCATGTCAATCAGATGGCAACGATTTAATAATCTACAAACCAAAAATAATATCGAATATCGAATCCGCCTATGGCGGACGAATATCGAATCCGCCTAAGGCGGACGAATTTCGAAATTTTCAAGAGTGGATGCGATTCACATTTCCTCGACAAAAATCGGACAGATTCTTATGCCTTTCCGATTATTTTGCATCCAAAACATCATCTCTAATAGATGTTGTAGCATTTCAAATTGTTACCGTAGGAAGTATTGCTGTCGAGTATTCAAAAAAGCTTTATTCACAAAATAGTTACAAAGATTATCTATACTTCCACGGAATAAGCGTTAAGGCGGCAGAAGCTTTAGCAGAATTATGGCATAAGAAAATACGACAGGAACTGAATATCCATCAAAAAGATGCGACTGAAAAGAAGAAGATTTTTAGTCAAGGTTATCAGGGTTCACGTTACAGTTTCGGCTACCCTGCATGCCCGAATTTAGAAGACCAGGTAAAGTTATTTGAATTATTGAAACCGGAGCGGATTGGAATAGAATTGACAGAGGAATTCCATTTAGTCCCAGAGCAATCGACTTCTGCGATAATAGTCCATCATCCCGAAGCGAAGTATTTTAATATCTAATCCTTAACGCAGTTTTTAAAATTGTTTAATCGTAAAACCAGCGTCATTTATGATCTGGCGTAACGTTCCGCGTGCAATTTCTTTATGATTTGGTATTGTAAGAGGAGGTCTGACGAGATGACGAAGATATGGTATTCTTTTTTCCGGCTGTCTCGGGATAATGGTAGGCCATCTTCGGCTAAGGCTTTTATATGGAGTTGTATAGCCTCTTTCATATTTTTCACAGCTTCGAGTTCGGTTTTTCATTGCGATATCCGCACCTTTTTACAATTCTTTTTTTATATTTAATAAAGAATAGATATTGCTTATCTCTCTACTTTTTCTTATAATAAAAGCGAATTTAACTGAATGGCAATGCCATCAATTTGTAATTAATGTGAATAAATCAACCTAAAAGGAGATAATTTTATGTCAACAATGATAACCGAAGAATGCATCAACTGCGGTGCATGTGAACCTGAATGCCCGAACGTAGCGATTTATGCAGGCGGTGTTCAATGGGAATTTAACGGAGAAATGCATGATGCTATTTCCAACGATTTATATTACATAGTCCCAGAAAAGTGCACAGAATGTGTCGGTCATTTCGACCGCGAACAATGCGCTGCTGTATGTCCAGTAGATTGCTGCGTTCCTGATCCAAATAAGGCAGAGACGGAAGAACAATTATTCGAAAAAGCAAAACGCTTAAATCCGGGTAAAGAATTTGCAGCGCTCAGCGAAGCGAACTCGCGTTTCCGCAAAGCATAATTTTTTTTTAATAGAACCAATCAAGGGTCGGTAGGGGCTGACCAAAAAGTGGAAGATCCCTTGTAGTGCGAACTTTAGTTCGCTTAAATTTCATCAAAAAACGAAATGAATTTCGCTCTACATCCCTCTCAAAGAACTTATTGGTCACCCTCATGCCCGACCTTTTTATTGTAAAGCGGCTAAATATGAAAATAGGTAACTATCAACTCCTACCAATCGAGACGAGCAGGTTTGCGCTCGACGGCGGCGCTATGTTCGGTGTGGTTCCTCAAGTTATCTGGCGAAAAACAAATCCCCCCGACGAATTCAATCGCATCTCGATGGTAACCCGATCTTTATTAATTCAAGGTGAAGGTAAAAATATTTTAGTCGATACGGGGAACAGCAATAAAATTGCTAAAAGATTTCAAGATATTTATAAGATTGATTTTACATCAGTCAATTTGATTTCATCCTTACAAAAACACAATATTTCACCATCCGATATCACCGATGTTATTTTAACTCACTTACATTTTGACCATGCCGGTGGTTCGACTTATAACGACAACGGAATAATTAAACCGACATTCCCAAATGCAAAATATTACGTTCAAAAAGATCATCTGAAATTGGCTCTTAACCCAACAGAACGTGATAGAGCAAGTTTCCTGCATGAAGATTTTGTTCCTCTGCAAGAACACGGAGTTATGGAATTGGTCGAAGGTGAGTTTGAAATTTTCCCCGGAATTCATTTGATACTCGTTCACGGACACACAAATTCACAGCAACTTGTGAAGGTCTCCGACGATAAAAACACGATGCTTTTTGCGGGCGACTTAATTCCTATGTCGGCGCACGTGCCTTTACCGTTTATTATGGGCTACGACCTCCGTCCGTTAGTAACGTTAGAAGAGAAGAAAAAGATTTTAGGTCCCGCTTACGAAGAAAAATGGGCGATCTTTTTTGAGCACGACCCAAACACAATTGCCGGAACAGTCACTTCAAATGAAAAAGGATTTATATTCGAGAGTCCCATTCAATTAGATAAATAAATGTCAGACAGTTCTTTGAAAAATCTAATTCGTCAAAAAGCAAAAGATATTGGCTTTTCAAAAATCGGATTTGCTGAGGCACGCCAACTATCCAAACACGCTAATCACTTGCGAAAGTGGTTATCCAACGGTCATCACGGAACGATGGGATGGATGGAATCTAATTTCGAAAAGAGAATTGACCCGCGGAAGGTTTATCCGGATGCGAAAACCATTATTGTCGTTGCTATAAATTATTTTGTGAATCAACACAATATCGGTGATTCTGGTGCAGCAAAAATTTCCCGTTATGCGTGGGGTGACGATTATCATTCGGTGTTGAAGGAACGACTCAGAGTACTGCTCAATTACATAAAGTCGATTGATGGTAAAGTTGAAGGTAAGATTTATATCGATACCGGACCTGTCATGGAAAAAGCTTGGGCGCAAATTTCGGGAATAGGTTGGATAGGTAAACACACAAACATAATTACGCGGGAATACGGCTCGTGGGTGTTCCTTGGTGTAATTTTGTTGAATAAAGAGATTGAGAGCGATTTATCTTTTACCGACCACTGCGGAAGTTGTACGAAATGTATCGAAGCATGTCCTACGGATGCGATTGTCACGCCTTATATGTTGGATTCACGGCTATGCATATCATACTTAACAATCGAGCATAAAGATGAAATCGACAGTCGGTTAGAAGGGAAGTTCGAAAATTGGATTTACGGCTGCGATATATGCCAGGATGTTTGTCCTTGGAATAAGAAGTTTTCAAAAAATACTGAAATTAAAGAATTTCATCTGAGAGAAAATGTGTTGAATAAGAATCTAAACGAATTTCAGAGCATCTCATTTGATGAGTTTAACGCCCTTTTTCGGGGATCTCCGATTAAAAGAATCAAACATAAAAAGTTTATAGGGAATATACGATTGATAATGAAAGGAAAAGAGAATGACAACAAACCATTATAAAGTAATAATAATCGGTTCAGGTCCTGCGGGTTTTACAGCAGCTATATACACTGGCAGGGCAAACTTAAGTCCGTTAGTTTTTGAGGGAAGTCAACCCGGTGGACAATTAATGATAACTACGGAAGTTGAAAACTACCCTGGCTTTCCCGACGGCGTCATGGGACCGGAAATGATGGATTTGTTTCGTAAGCAAGCAGAAATATTCGGAACCGCGTGCGAGACCAAAGACATCACAAAAGTTGATTTTAGTGTCCGTCCGTTCAAGCTTTGGTCGGGTGATGAGCTTTACACAGCCGATGCGGTAATCATTGCAACCGGAGCGAAAGCAAAATTATTGAATATCGAGTCAGGGAAAAAATACTTCGGCTATGGCGTTTCAGCTTGCGCAACTTGCGACGGATTTTTTTTCAAGAATCTTGAAGTTGCCGTAGTAGGCGGCGGCGACACTGCTATCGAGGAGGCAACTTTCCTTACGAAATTTGCTTCAAAGGTAACTTTAATACACAGACGTAATGAACTTCGCGCTTCAAAGATTCTGCGCGATCGCGCGATGAAAAATCCTAAGATAGAATTTCTTTGGGATTCCGTAGTAGAAGAAGTTTTAGGTAAAGAAGAGGGTAGAAGAAAATCGATGACCGGTTTAAAGATAAAGAATGTGAAGACGGGTGAAGTTTCAGAGTTGAAAGCTGAAGGTTTATTCATCGCAATCGGACACGAACCTAATACACAAATCTTTAAGGGTCAGTTAGCAATGGATGAGGTTGGATATATAAAGCTTGCGGGGAAGGGCACGGCAACAAGCGTTCCCGGTGTTTTTGCGGCCGGCGATGTCGCCGATTCAGTTTACAGACAAGCGATTACTGCCGCCGGCACTGGCTGCGCTGCTGCCATCGATGTAGAACGGTATTTAGAAAGTTTACCCCGTTAGAGAACGTAGTTCTCTTACGGGGTTTGCACTAATCATTATTTAAAGGAAAATCAATATGAACAAGAAACAACAAAAAGCAAAAATCAAACATCGCAAAAGAATTGCACGGCTAAAAGCAAAGAAAAAACAATTGCTTGCGAATCTAACGACTGGAAAGAAACGGCTCCTCACCAGCTAGGATCCGTTATTATTTAATATAATTTTACCACAAAGGGCACAAAGAATTTCACAGAGGACACGAAGAGTTAAATTCATCATTCATTATTCGGTGTTCATTATTCGATAATCAACTGAGGTTTGAGCGGTGAGCAGAGGTTCGTCGAAAAACCTTCTATTTTGCACTGCCTGAAAAATTTTCATATATTGAAACCGTCCAATATGGTAACTCTCAATAAAATAATATATAAGTTCAGGTCGGTGGAATACGATTTCTCCAAGCGCACTTACATTATGGGAATTCTTAATGTAACACCCGATTCATTCTCCGATGGCGGAAAATATTTCGACTCCTCAAAAGCTGTAGAGAGAGCTTTAGAGATGATTGAGGAAGGCGCAGACTTCATCGATGTGGGTGGTGAATCTACTCGCCCCGGCTCCGAAGAGATAAGCGTAGATGAAGAGCTTAAAAGAGTAATTCCAATAATAAAGTCGCTAAATCAAACTATTAAAATTCCGATATCAGTCGATACAACAAAATCGAGAGTTGCCGAAGAATCTCTCAATGCCGGCGCTGAAATAGTTAACGATATAAGCGGTTTCCGCTTCGATCCTAATATGGCTGAAGTCGCGGCTAAATACAAAGCTTCTGTAATTTTAATGCACATTAAAGATAAGCCCAAGACAATGCAGCAAAATCCAGTTTATCAAAATTTAATTGAAGAGATTTACAGTTATTTATTAAATGGAACAAAGATTGCTGAGGGAAAAGGAATTGACCGGATATTCGTTGACCCGGGTATCGGTTTTGGAAAGAATTTGGAACAGAACGTAGAAATATTTAAAAGATTAAGTGAGTTTAAAAAAATAGGTTATCCCATTCTAATCGGACCTTCAAGAAAATCTTTTATTGGCAACATTTTGGAATTACCTGTCGAACAGCGTTTAGAAGGAACTGCTGCGGCAGTTGCGATATCGATAATTAACGGGGCAAACGTAATTCGTGTCCACGACGTAAAAGAAATGAAACGCGTCGCTAAAGTAGTTGACGCACTGAAATGAGGTTGAAAATTGGAACTGTTTAACATAGGTTTTATATCGGTAACTCTGATTGATATCCTCGACATTGCAATCGTATCGTTTTTGTTTTATCGCTTGTATTTGATAATGAGAGGAACGATTGCAGCTCAAATTTTTGTAGGGTTGTTGTTGATAATAGCTTTCTCATTTCTTGCTCAAGCGATCAACTTGAAAGCAATGGGCTGGCTGCTGCGGACGTTAACTGACATTTGGGTAATTGCATTCATAATTTTATTTCAACCTGAACTTCGCCGGCTCTTAGTCATCCTCGGAAAAAATCCTTTGATAAGTCGGTTTATACACCTCGACGTTAAAGAATCAATCGAAGAAGTTGCAAGCGCTGTTGCTCAATTATCCCGTAAACGACACGGCGCATTGATCGTAATTATACGTGCAACCGGAATCAGAGGGTTTGTGGAAACCGGAATCTCGCTACAAGCTCAGCTCAGCACAGCACTTCTCGTATCAATCTTCAACCCTAAGTCGCCGCTTCACGACGGGGCTGTTGTAATCAAAGGTCAGATCATCGAAGCGGCACATTGCACTCTACCGTTATCGCACGTAACAAAAAGCGGCGATACCGTTTTAGGAATGCGACATCGTGCCGGCTTAGGTATAACTGAGCAAGTCGATGTTATATCAATAATAGTTTCAGAAGAGCGCGGAACTATTTCGTTAGCTGAGAATGGTGTAATGGTAAGCGGACTTTCGGTACAGGAACTTTTAAATGAATTAAGAAACCGATTGGTTAAATCGCCGAGTAAAAGCTGGAAAAATATTTGGAGTGGCTCAAGAAGTAATGCTTAATAATATTCAAAACGGGAGATATAAGTCGGAACGTAAAGAAATGATCGATTTAATACGTCATCGAGGTATTACCGATGAAAATGTAATACAGGCGATGGAAAAAGTACCGCGTCATCTCTTCGTTTCTGATTTGTTCGTCCATAGGGCTTACGAAGATTCGGCGTTACCTATCGGTGTTTCGCAAACTATTTCACAACCTTACACAGTTGCGTTGATGACGCAGGAGTTACAAGTGAGAAAGGGGTCAAAAATTTTAGAAGTCGGAACTGGTTCTGGTTATCAAGCAGCGATTCTTGCAGAGATGGGGGCGCGGGTTTTTACTATCGAGCGTCACATGGAATTGTTAACCGAGTCGAGGAAAATTCTGGATAAACTTGGTTATGCCGTGGTTTCAAAGTGTGGCGACGGCACAATAGGGTGGAACGAGTTCGCACCCTACGACGGTATTATAGTAACTGCTGCCGCGCCGGAAACTCCTAAACCCTTGCTCGACCAGCTTGCTGAAGGCGGTAAATTAGTAATACCAATCGGCACACTCGATATCCAAGATTTATATGTATATACTCGAAAAAAAGATAAATTCGAGATTAAACAAATTTATGGGTTCAAATTCGTTCCCCTCATAGGTAAGAAGGGTTGGCGAGGTTAATTTAAAAGCACCTTTCCTAAAATGGCACGTCAGGTTTTAGCAATTATTGGTCCTACCTCATCGGGAAAATCTCAAGTCGGTATGATTGTTGCTGAAAGAATGAATTGCGAAATCATTTCCGCCGATTCACGGCAAATTTATAAATATCTCGACATAGGTACTGCAAAACCAACAGTTAATGATTGTAACAAAATCGTCCACCATTTCGTCGATGAGTTACTGCCTGATCAAGATTTTAACGCGGGTGAATACCTGAAACAGGGAAGAAACAGGATTGAAGAAATTTTTAATAGAGGTAGGCAACCGTTGATTGTCGGAGGGTCGGGGTTGTACATCGGAGCATTGGTTGACGGCTTTTTCGAAGGTCCACAAGCTCATCCCGAAATACGGAGTGAGTTAGAAGACCGGATGCAGAAAGAAGGCATTGAATCACTTGTAAATGAACTACGCAACGTTGACCCCATATCAGCAGCGAAAATGCTTCCGAGTAACACTCGAAGGATTGTGCGAGCGTTAGAAGTGTATAAGATTACGGGCACGCCGATATCAGAACATCATAAGACTAAAGACGCAGCTTCGTTTAAAACTGTATTTGTCGGTTTGATGTGGGAAAGAAAACAACTATACAAACGAATTGATGAACGTGTAGATTGGATGTTTCATAACGGACTGTTGAATGAAGTTAAAAATTTAATTGAGATGGGATATTCTTTAAAGAATAACTCGTTACAGACGGTGGGTTATCAAGAGGTTTTCAAATTTTTCGAAGGCGCAATCAGTTTTGAATATATGGTTGAGTTAATAAAAAGAAACAGTCGGCGTTATGCCAAGCGGCAATTGACTTGGTTCAGGAGAGATGAACGTATTAAATGGTTTGATATAAAGAGTGAAAGTGATTTCGATATGGTAGCAGAAAAAATCATTTCACATTTTAAAAATTCTGTTGTTTTTAGTGAATGAGTTTATTATCTTTGTAGCGAAGTTATCAGTCGAATTGAGAATCCCGCTGTTAAAGCGGGACGCAGCAAGTTTAGACATATTTTCAATCGGGGCGTAGCGCAGCCCGGCTAGCGCGCTTGGTTCGGGACCAAGAGGTCGCGAGTTCAAATCTCGCCGCCCCGACAGAGAAGAAAATAAAGAGGTCGCGGGTTTTCCGTCCCGCTCAAAGAGCGGGACGTGAATCCTCGTTCCGTTCATTTGATGAACGGAACGGGACAAATCTCGCCGCCCCGACA
>JAHJRJ010000100.1 GCA_018830765.1 Bacteroidota bacterium
GGAATTTTTACGTCATTATCATATATAGTTTCACTGAGAGTAACATATTTCCCAGTACTATCAAGTTTTACGTTTATCTGATAAGCCGTGCTGCGGTTTTCGAGGAATAGAGGATGGAGTTTCTTTACAAAAGGGTTCGCGTATGGAATATCTTTCCGTTGATAGACAAAATGTTCGACACGAGCTGAGGAGTCGATTAATACATAAGTTGTTGTATCTACTAACGTTGAATCGCTGATACTTACAGTTGAAGGTATGTTTACCTGAGCCGAGTCTTCCTCAACATCATCCAAATCTTCTTCTATCTCTTCTTCAATATCCGATGAATCGGCAATTACACCAGTACTATCTACTTGTGATAAGTAACTGGGAGATGGTTGAACACTTTCGAAAGGGGTTAGAATTGAAAAGACAACAAGAAGAAATATTCCTGCAGTAATTAAATCAATTTCGTTTAAAAATTTCACGCTGTTTCTCGATATTTATGAAATATTATTAGCTATTGAGTGTGTAAATTCAACACACCGGTATAATCTGTATCAACTATCGATAACAACGTTTCCTTTTGTTTAATTATTAATTCCATTGAAAAGTTATAAAAAAGGAATATAAATAGCAAATCTTAAATCCTAATTTATCTGATAACCATCTCATATAGAATGTTTTGAGAATCTGAATATTTATCTAGAATAAATAGGATATAACGGGAATCGACGCTGATTGTGCGATTTAATGGTTCTTGGAAGTAATAATCGCCCACAACCGATTCCCAGTTTCCGTCGAATGCGCAACCAGCCAACTCACCTCTGCCGTTAATAACCGGACTACCTGAATTTCCACCAGTGATGTCGAGATTTGCCAAAAATGCTACCGGGATATCGCCCAAACGTTTATCGGCATAAATACTGAAATCTTTCTTCTCCCAAAGTTCTTTTAACTTTACGGGTACTTCGAAAGGATCGGCTCCCGTTTCTTTTTCAACCACACCGCCGAGTGTGGTTACATAATCGTAATAAACTGCATCGCGTGGCTTGAACGGTTTTACTGTTCCATAAGTAAACCTGATAGTTCTATTTGCATCGGGATAAAGCGATTCACCTTTCCAGGCAATCCAAGCTTCCATTAATTGTGTTCGCATCAAAGCCATCTCGGCTTCGTAACGAGCGTATTTTTCCTTCACGACAGCATCATCTTTATCGAGTGCGGTTGCGAATTCTACAAACTCATCGTCGAGTATTTTTTTATCGGATTTTGTAAGAAATTTCTCCGCTTTTTCTTGTGATAACAAATCGCTGTCTGAATACAAATCATCCACGAAGCATCGTATTGCCTTATCGCGCTTCTCACCGGTTTTATTGCCGACAATTTTTACAACCGCCTCGATCTGTTGATTAGCAGGCAAATTGGCGGCTTTAATTAACATCGCTGTCAACAACTCTTTATCAATCGCTAAATCTACATTTTTAAATGCCGAGGTAATCAATGGTTTTACTGCAGAATAATCCGCTTCAGTCCGTTCTATTGGTTTACCTGTGCTATCTTTAGGCGGGTTCTTGGCATAAGTCATGAACCGTTGAGCCAAACGTAACATATCGCAGCTTGATTGGATATTTGATAAAACGATGCGCTTTTTATTGTACGCGCTCAATTCGTCAATCAATCTTTTCATTTCTAATAGTACTGTTCCGTATTTTATTTGTAAATCCGGTTTTGAGTTAACGTACATCAAAAATTCTTCTTCCTCGCTTCTCTTTTTTTGAAGAAGATTAATTTTTCTCATTCCCTCGACAACACCTAAAGAGTTTTTATAACTATTCTCAATACCGCGCAAACGGTTAGCATATTTCAATTCTTTTGCGCGTTCGTTCTTCGTAAGATTTTGAATAATGTCAATTCGTGTTTTAAACAAGTCTATCGTCATTGGTAATGCTTCATTATATGCAATGTCTATGTCGTACGAAGTTCTGTACCGGAATGTCCTACCGGGAAATCCCATTATCATCATGTATGAACCTTCTTCAAACCCTTTCGTTGAAATTGGCAAGAAATGTTTAGGTTTATAGGGAACGTTCTCTTTTGCAAACTTTACCGATTTACCTTCGGGCGAAACATAAGTGCGCATGAAAGAAAAATCGCCTGTATGGCGGGGCCACATCCAGTTGTCTATTTCGCCACCGTAATTACCGATTGAGTTAGGCGGTGCGTAAACTAACCGGACGTCTTTCATTATTTCGAATGTGAAGACATAATATTTAACACCATTAAAAACATCGGTTGCTCTGCACTCGTATTCAGTATCGCCTTTTTCTCTTTTTTCTATTTCTCTTAATTTCGCATTAATCGTTTTTTGTCTGTCCTGTGACGTCATACTGTCGTTCACCCCGATTTTATCGGGGTTCACCGCTGCAAGGACTTCGGAAGTTATTTCCTTCATCGAAACTAAAACTTGTGCCGTCATATTTTCAATTGGCAGCTCTTCCTCATAATTTTGAGCAAGAAATCCATGCTTTAATCTGTCTTCCATAACTGAGCTGACTGAAACAATGGCTCCATAAGCAACATGGTGATTTGTGAGAATCAAACCACTTGCAGAAACAAATGAAGCGGTGCCGCCTCCAAGCAAAACTATCGCATCTTTAATACTTTGCCCATCGGAATTATAAATTTGTTCGGGAGTAAGCTCTAATCCGTTCTTCTTCATTTCACTTAATGGCAGCTTATTGATACCATCGAGTAACCACATTCCCTCGTCGGATATGAGTGAGCCCGGAAGAATTATGAAAGCTATTAGAAGTAAGGCGAGTAAAACATTTTTGAATTTCATTTTGAATTCCTAATTGTAATTGAATATTTTTTAATAAAACCTTGATTAAGATGCGAAAAAATGTTGATTGATGCAAAAATTGGCACTATCTTACTAACAGCATCTTCTTTACGTCGGTGAAATATTGTTTTGAGTCTGAAGCTAAACCAATTGCGCTGAAACGACAAATGTAAACACCGCTCGAGAGGTTTGAGGCATTCCACTCAACTTCAAAACTTCCCATCTTCTTGACTTCGTTCACCAAAGTTGCGGCCTCACGACCTAACAGATCATATATACTCAAGTTTACGCGGGAGTCTTCCGGCAACTGATATTTGATTATTGTAGCAGGGTTAAAAGGATTCGGGTAATTCTGACTCAGCGAATATTCTTCCGGTAAAACCGATTCAATTGTTATGCTTAAGAGTCCGGCATTTACATAAGCCGTGTACCAAAGACTTGCAAGCGCGACAGTTGCCCGTTGAAACATATCTTTTGTAAAGGATTGAGTTCTCTCCCAGAGGGCATTGTAATAACTTGCAGGCGCAGTTCCGCTGCCACCCCACCCCGATACTGTTTTTGCATAATTATCGGCTAGCATAATCGAGTCGACGAAGGACTGTGAGTAATAAATATATTCAAAAATATAATCTATCGGTGAGCTTACATATTGGATACTTGCCGGACTGATAACTATTTGAGATTGAAAATAATCTAACAGTGTCGTTTCATAACGGGAGTGTATTCCGTTATTTCCTGTAAACTGACCATCATAATTAAATGTGCAATGTAAAGGTTGATGACCATCTGCAACGTAATGCCCAAGATCACTTGCAGTTTGTTTTACTTTTATACTATCACCACGGGCAAGTTGAGCTGTGAGCGAGTCGAGAAAATATTTGGTAAACCAAGGGTTTGTTCCGCGTGATTTTACAGTATCCCATCCATAAAGTTTGATCAAGGAGTCTAAATTGCGCGGTAGGTTATAAAAATTTGGGTATTCATCTATATCCAAATAATGCCTGTAGTATTCGGCAGCGAACGTTGTATCACCGGATACTTTTCTATAATCGGCATCGCTGGCGTGGGCTTCGTAGAATAAGCTGTCCGATTTGAACTTACTCATCAAACTTGGTAGCTGCATAGGTGCCTTGCGGTTGATGATTTTGTGTCCGGTTGATCCCCAAGCTAAAACATTTTGAATTGAAAGAACGAACGTAAAAAACAGGATCGCGATTTTAATGATTAGTCGATATATGTTACTCATGTCCATCTTTATTTTTTTAGTTACATAATTATGGCTTTTAATATACCACTAATTAATCAAAAATCTAAATTCAGAAATCTAAAATCCCCCAATTGCCTCTCTCCCCTTTTTTTAGTATTTTAAATGTAATTCTATCAACTAAAAAGGGTAATCAATGTCCATATTCTCTAATTTCAAGAATCTCAAACTTCATCATAAAATTTTGTTAGGACTGTTGTTTGGCGCGATTTTCGGGTCTTTACTAAACGTAAGTAAATATGAGTTAAACGTTACCTACAAAGAAGAAAGCGGAGAAACAAGTATAGTCGTCCAAAATTGGGATAAAATTGAATTTGCAGAAACACAGACCTACACCCGCCTCGCCTCGTTTGGAAAAGAAGACCAATTAAAACTGCTCAATTATTTTCAGGGATTGACCAAAACTGACAAAACTAATTTGATTATGCTCGCCACTACAAAGCAAACTGACGAAACAGGGGCGATTAAAACCACTCAGCAAATCTACAGAAACCTGATAAAAATCGAGAAAGTAAAAACAATCCCTCTATATCTAAAACCAATCGGTACAATCTTTATCCGCCTGTTAATGTTTATCGCGATTCCACTAGTTCTATCATCTCTTATCGTTGGTGCGGCAAGCTTGGGCAATATTAAAAAAGTCGGACGCATCGGCGGAAAGATGCTGCTGTTATATTTTATCCTGATCACTATAGCAATTTCTCTCGGTTTGTTTTTAGTCAATACCATCGAACCGGGGAAACGATTGAGCGCCGATTCGAAAGAAAAGCTGATGGTCGAATTCTCGCCGAACATTCAAGGTAAGATACAAGAAATCGGCGACCTTAACGTTGTGAATACGATAGTTAACATTGTTCCTACGAATCCTATCGGTGCGCTTGCCAACTCAGAGATGCTTCAAATAGTTTTCTTCGCACTTATTGTCGGCGTAACATTAACTATGACCCGTAAAGAAAAGTCGGAACCGGTTATAAAATTCTTCGACGGCTTCAGCGATATGATGATAAAGATGGTGGATATAATAATGCAGATCGCACCGTTCGGAGTTTTCGCATTAATCGCTGCAACCGTGAGCGAGTTCGGTTTCGATATTTTACAAACTTTAATCTGGTACGCGGCAACTTTGTTAATCGGACTTTTAATTCATCAGTTTGTGGTGATAGGCGCTTTGGTTAAAATATTTGCCCGAATGAATCCGGTCAAATTCTTTCGCGGCATCAGAGAAGTAATGCTTATAGCTTTTAGCTCCAGTTCGAGCGCAGCTACGCTGCCTTTAAACATGGAAGCTTGTGAACAAAATTTAGGTGTCCCTAAGCATATTACTAGTTTTGTTCTGCCGTTAGGCGCCACAATAAACATGGATGGAACTTCGATGTATCAAGCTGTCGCAGCCGTTTTTATCGCACAGGTTTACGGTATCGAATTGCACATCACTGAACAATTAATTATTTTACTAACGGCTCTACTGGCATCAATCGGAACGGCACCCGTTCCCGGCGTCGGAATCGTTATGCTGATAATCGTACTACGGTCAGTAAATATACCAGAAGAAGGCATCGCATTGATTTTAGGCGTTGACCGATTTCTCGACATGTGCCGGACTGTTGTGAACGTAAGCGGCGACTCGGCAGTTGCCACAATTGTTGCACGTTCTGAAGGGGTTTTGGGTATTAATTCAATGAAAAATGAAAACTGAAGAATGAAAACTGCAAAATAAAACATACTTTGCAATTTGCAGTTTACACTTTACAATTTGCAGTGAAATACACTTCTATGAAGATTGCAAAATGCAAAATAAAAATATGATCAAACTACAAAATATAAAAATTGGCAGCGGCAACCCGCTTGTTCTGATAGCAGGTCCGTGCGTTGTCGAAAGTCGTGAATTAACTTTACGAACCGCAGATAGAATTTCGAAGATTACTAAAAAGCACAACGTTCCATTCATCTTCAAATCATCTTACAAAAAAGCAAACAGGACGAGCAGTTTTTCTTTCTCAACAATCGGGATGCACGAATCGCTAAGAATTCTTTCTGAAATTAAAAGCGAGTTCGACGTGCCGATTCTTACCGACATACATACGGAAAGCGAAGCGGCGGTTGCGGCAGAAGTAGCTGACATTTTACAAATTCCCGCGTTCCTCTGCAGACAAACGGAATTACTTCAAGCAGCAGGAAGAACGGGCAAAATTATTAATATCAAAAAGGGACAATTTTTAGCTCCCGAAGATATGAAGCACCAAGCCGATAAAGTTATTTCAACGGGAAATAAAAAAGTGATGCTCACCGAACGCGGAACCACATTCGGCTATCACAATTTGGTAGTCGATATGAGATCGCTTCAGATAATGCATGAACTCGGACATCCTGTGATATTGGATGCGACACACTCCGTCCAGCTTCCCGGTGCGGGTAAAGGTGAAACATCGGGCAGTCCTGAATTTATATTTCCGATTTCTCGCGCGGGTGTCGCCGTTGGAATTGACGGACTTTTTCTCGAAGTGCACCCTGACCCGAAGCGCGCCCTGAGCGATGCGGCGAGTCAGTTAAAATTAGATTTACTGGAAGAATTGATAAAGCAAGTAGCTGAGATTGATAAATTAGTGAAGACTAAATTAAAAATGTAAAATAAAAATGATCAAAAATTATAATTTTATTTAGTAAACTCATCCCCACCCATTTTAATACGAAGTATCCCTTCTCTTTTGAAGAGAAGGGGTTAGGGGTTGAGTTCAAAAAGCAAATAAATTATTTTAAATAGATAAAATGAAAAATAATTCTCTGAAAACTAAACTTAAAAAAATCAAACTCATCCTCTTTGACGTTGACGGCGTATTGACTGACGGTAAAATTATTTACGACTCTGACGGGAAAGAGTATAAAAACTTTCATGCGCACGACGGTTTCGGAATCGTACGCGCCTCCCGTCTCGGTATGAAATTTGGCATTCTCAGCGGCAGGTCTTCCTCTATCGTAGATAAACGGGCATCAAAGCTGGGGATTGAGTATGTAATCCAAGACCGTGAAGATAAATATGTTGCATTTCAGGAATTCAAGCAAAGGCATAATTACACTGAAGAAGAAACGGCATTCATTGGCGACGACGAGTTCGATATTCCTTTGTTGAAAATTGTCGGCTTCAGCGCGGCACCTGCTAATGCGGTCAAGACTGTGAAAGCATCAGTAGATTACGTCGCAAAAACCGAAGGTGGTAACGGCGCCGCACGCGAAATAATAGATTTGATAATGAAAGCACAGATGAAAATATAAAGAGATTTTAGATTTTTGATTTATAATTTATGAAAGGCGAGCAAAATTGAACGACAACAACATTATTAAAAAAGCAAAAGATGTAATCCGAATCGAAGCGGAGGCAGTAGCCCGGCTCGAAGCGCGTATTGACGAAAGTTTCGTAAAAGCTGTTGAACAAATATATAATTCAAAAGGCAGAATAATTGTAACGGGCATGGGCAAATCAGGGATTATAGCACGCAAGATTGTAGCCACGATGAATTCAACTGGAACTCCGGCAATATTTCTACATCCGTCGGACGCCGTCCACGGTGATTTAGGTATCGTACGCAAAGAAGATGTCGTAATCTGCATCTCAAAGAGCGGCGATACGGATGAGATTCAACAACTAATTCCTATGTTTAAACGTATAGGAGTTCCAATAATTTCTATCGTCGGCAATCTAAACTCCAGCTTAGCACGATATTCCGATATAATTTTAGATGTAAGCGTAAAAGAAGAAGCTTGTCCGCTTGACTTAGCTCCTACCGCCTCCACTACTGCGGCGTTAGCTCTTGGCGATGCTTTGGCGATCGCCTTGCTCGAAAATCACAATTTTAGCCGTGAAGAATTTGCGTTGTATCATCCCGGCGGGAATCTTGGGAAGCGGTTAATCCTGGAAATCGAAGAAATAATGGTAAAAGATGAAAATGTTCCAAGAGTTACATTTGACTATTCTTTGAAGGATGTCATCATTGAGATAACTTCCAAACGACTCGGCGCAACCTGCGTTGTGGACAGCGAAGGAATATTAATCGGAATTATTACAGATGGTGATTTGAGAAGGATGCTTCAAAAGACAACGGATTTTTCAAATTTAACTGCAGCAAATATTATGACGAAGAATCCGAAAGTGATTAAAAAAAATATATTAGCAGCATTAGCAATTCAGGAGATGGAATCCTACAACATCACACAATTAATCGTTGTGGATGACGATAAAAAACCAATCGGTATGGTACATCTTCACGATCTGGTAAAAGCCGGCTTAAGCACAGAGGTCGAATAGTGAACAGACACTTTGCAAGTAAACCCCGTTCACGGGGTAAACTACCACCGCCAATCTACGATTCCGTAGGAAAGGCGGTGGCTTTTAATAATGAACCCCGATTTTATCGGGGCGAATGTCGAACCCCGATTTTATCGGGGCGAACATCGAACCGCAGAATGTCGAAGTATTTTCAACTAATTCGTAATTCAATATTCAGCATTCGACATTCGATATTCAAAAAAAAGACAAAGCCAACTTTACATTACCACCGTCAAAGACGGTGGTTTTCTAAGTTGAATAAAATTCACCATTCAGCACTCGGCGCTCACTGCTCACTGCTCATCACTCTCAGCTTTTTACTCCTCGCTCTCAGCTTTCTTTCTTGCGAAGAAAAGATTAAACCGGCAGTAACTAACACAAACTACGGACAAAATGTACCGGTTCAAGAAAGTTGGAACTCGCGGATAACATTTACACAAGAAGGAAGATTAGTTGCCGTCGTTAAAAGCGGACATATTGCAGTTTATGAAGATAAGCGAGAGACGATTTTAAGCGAAGGTGTACGCGTGGAGTTTTATAATGATACCGGAGAACGAACTTCCGTTTTGACTTCAGAAAAAGGGAAAGTATTTGACGCAACGCGTGACTTGGAGGCAACAGAAAATGTTGTTATCGTCTCGGATAGCAGCCAGACGACGTTAAGAACACAAAAGTTATCGTGGACAAATAGCACAAAAAAAATTCACTCCAACGAGTATGTAGAAATTGATGCACCTAACGAAAAAATTCGCGGTCTGGGTTTTGAATCTGATCAAAATCTACAAAACTATAAAATATTTCGCGTAACCGGACAGGTCGAAAATATAAAATAATGCTTCGGACTTCTTTTAAATACACAATTTGGCTAATATTTCTTTCCCTCCCGTCTAATATCTTTTCGCAACAAGATGACCGCGTAATCATTTTGAATCGTGCCGATAGTTTAGTCGGAAAAGTCGTAAACGGCGAAAACATACGCGAGCTGATCGGTAATGTTATGTTTTCACAAGGGAAAGTTGTAGTTAACTGCGACCGCGCGATCCAAAATTTCAAAACCAACAAAATACAACTTACCGGCAACGTGATTGTTCGCGACGATTCATCAACGCTCTACGGCAAGCGCGGCATCTATCACAGCAACGATAAGGTTTCGGAGGCTTTTGACGGCGTTCAAATAGAGGAAGGCACGCAAAAACTGAGCGCCGACTATGCAAAATATTTTATTGATGAGCGAAAAATTTACTTCAAGGGGAATGTTCTCGTGCAAGACACTGCTACACGACTCGTATCTGATGAATTAACTTATTTCCGTACTGATAAGAAAACGATTGCAGTATCGAATGTAAAAATTTCGCAATTCAAAAATAATATGATCGTTTATGGAAATTACTTTAAAAATTTTAATAAACGTAGTTTTATCACAAATTCACCACGCGTAGTACAAATCGACACCGCCAAAGACGGCTCAAGTGATACGCTTATAATTGTAAGTAAAGAGATACATTCATTTCAGGATACGGTAGAAAGTTTTCTCGCTATCGATAACGTTATAATTAAAAGAGGAACCGTTACGTCTGAATCAGGAACGGCGGTATATTACACTGACTACGACAGCATTATTCTTCGCAACAAGCCTTTTATATGGTACGACCAAACACAAGTCAGCGGAGACTCGATTTTCATCAAGTTGCAAAACAGAAAGTTAGATAAAGTATATGTGGTGGGAAATGCTTTTGCTATTTCGCGCAGCGACTCAATCCTTAGAAATCGCTTCGACCAGATGAGCGGCGAAAATATTACCATGACTTTTTCGGAAGATAAAATTCAAAACATAACCGTTGACGTTACTGCCACGAGTTTGTATTACCTATATGAGGAGTCGCTCGACGAGTCGAGTCGTCGACCTTCAGCAAAAGATTCTACCATAATTTTAAGAAGTCCTAACGGACTTAATAGAACTACAGGCGATCAAATTATAATTTCTTTTATAGATAAGAGTGTAGATAAGATAAAAATAATCGGCGGCGTCGAAGGTGTTTACGTTCCGGAAAATATAGTAAGAGGAAAAGAAGCGGACTACAATCTCGCAGGATTTAATTGGCGCGAAGTGAAGCCGGCTCTCCCACCTAACCCTTTCGCAGAATTACAGAGAACAATATCAAACAAATAAATGGAAAAAATTCTTTACTCAAAAAATCTTTTCAAACGATATAAAAAAAGATACGTCGTTAAAGACGTCAGCATCGAAGTCAAACAAGGTGAAGTAGTCGGCTTGCTCGGTCCGAATGGCGCGGGAAAAACTACAACATTTTATATGATTGTCGGGATGATAAAACCGACCGACGGCAAAGTTTTCATGAACGATACCGAAATCACAAAGCAGGCAATGTATAAAAGGGCTCGCATGGGAATCGGTTATCTGCCGCAGGAAGCGTCGGTATTTCGTAAATTATCCGTCCAAGACAACATTACGGCTGTTCTTCAAATGATGAATTTGATTGCCAAAGCAAGAGAAGAACGCTGCAATCAACTGATGGAGGATTTTGGACTTACACACGTTGCAAAGAGTAAAGGTTATATGCTATCGGGGGGAGAGCGCCGCCGCGTCGAAATCGCTCGCGCATTAGCTACCAACCCAAAATTTATACTGCTCGATGAACCGTTTGCCGGCATCGACCCGATTGCTGTTGAAGATATTATGAAAATCGTTCACGACTTAAAGAATAGAAACATCGGCGTGTTGGTAACCGACCACAACGTGCACGAAACTCTTTCCATCACTGACAGGTCGTATTTACTCTTCGAGGGTGAGATTTTAAAAGCCGGAACAGCAGAATACTTAGCAAACGACGAAGAAGCGCGCCGGCTGTATTTAGGAGAGAAGTTTAAGTTAGATAGATATGAATAGAATTCTAATTATTAATAAATCGAGGGTAATTGAGATTTTAAATAAAATTTACTCAATTGAAAACTTACAAAAGCTTCGCGCCGAATTATCTCGTTTAAAAAATAATTTAATCCGCCGAAGGCGGACAGAAACTGATAACGATGGTGTTTTGAACGTGGACGAGAACGGAGACACAATAAAATTAGAACAGAAATATCTTCTTAACGAGATTAAACAAATTGAAGAAACTCAAACACTCGAGAGAACAAAATATTATATCGAACGGCTTAAAAAAGGTATAGCTGAAATAAAAACCAGTAAAATTAATGATATTAATCTTAATCGCTGGAAGGAATACGACGAAATCTTAACTGATAGCTTATGGGTTTTATCCAAGCGCGATTCTACAGGTCCACATTCGGCATGGTATTGGGGAAACTTCATTCCACAAATTCCCCATCAGATGATTCTGCGATATACCAAAAAATCTGAATGGGTTCTCGACCCTTTCGTCGGCAGCGGAACAACTCTGATAGAGTGTAAGCTATTAAATAGAAATGGAATAGGCATTGAACTTCAACCAGAGATTGCAAGTAAAGCAATCGAACAGATTAATAAAGGAAATAATTCTGAATCAAATGTTTTTATTGAAGTCGGAGATAGTGCAGAAGTAAATTATCAGCAGCTTTTAGGAAAATACGGTATAAAATCAGTTCAATTATTGTTGATGCATCCACCCTATCACGACATTATAAAATTCAGTGATAATCCGAATGATTTATCTAATCAAAAATCAACGCAGGCATTCGTTGATCTTTTTTGTAAAGTCGTTGATAAAACCTATGAAGTTCTTGACAAAGGAAGATATTTTATACTCGTTATCGGTGATAAATATTCAAAGGGGAAATGGATTCCACTCGGTTTCATGCTAATGCAGGAAGTATTAAAGCGGGGCTATTTTCTAAAGAGTATTGTAGTAAAAAATTTTGATGAAACAACCGGTAAACGGAATCAAAAAGACCTTTGGCGGTACAGGGCTTTAGTAGGTGGATTTTATATATTCAAACACGAGTACATTTTCGTATTTAAAAAAGAGAAAGAATCGAATAATGACTAAGCATCCGTTCAACTTTACTGATGTTACGCAGACATAATAAAAATTGATAAAAAACTGCAAGAAACGTAAAACGTTTCAAGAACGTTCTCTCAATACCCCGCCCGAATCCCGAAAGCATTCGGGACGGGGCGGGTGCTCCGTCTCCCCGATGAGAAAATATCAGGGCAGGTTGACTACGCTAGTTGAGAAACAGTAAAAATCAGCCGGTTTTCCAGTGTTTTCTAACGCAAGTCAGAAAAAGTATCGAGAAAACCTAATTTTGCAGAGAACAGACTTACTCACAAATGACATGAAATTTAAAAGCGATAAAAAAATTTGATATATTTTTAAAAAAGGATTTTATTATGCGACAAGTTATTATTTATCCAGGGGAAGATGGTTATTGGGTGGCTGAGTGCCCAAGCCTTCCAGGCTGTATCAGTCAGGGAAAAACAAAGGAAGAAGCAATAATTAACATCAAAGAAGCAATTAAAATATGTATAGCTACACTTGAAGAAGATAAATTACCCGTACCAGTTGGCATTGAAATAATTAATAGGAATTAATAATAAACTTTTAATTAAGGAGATCGATATGAAAAAGGTATTTTTATATTCAACTATTTTAATAACTTTTAATTTTTATCATTTAACATTTTTCACAACCAGTAATTTACACTCCCAACAAATTTTTACGATTAGCGGAAGAGTCGTTGATTCCGAAACCAGCCAACCTTTACCTGCTGCTTCCATCCGCATCGACGGGACTATGAAAGGGACGATTACAACTGCCGATGGTACATTCCGGCTCTCATTAGCGGCGGAAGAATATAGAATTATTTTCAGTTTCGTAGGATATCAAACCGATTCGCAGAAGGTTGTGTTAGATCAGGACGTTATACTTAGAATACAATTGAAGCCGGTCGGAGTTCAGCTTCCAGAAGTTGTAACTATTGCAGAAGACCCCGCAATCGAGATAATACGGAAAGCAATTTCTAACAAGCGCCAGTGGATGGATAAATTAAACACTTA
>JAHJRJ010000101.1 GCA_018830765.1 Bacteroidota bacterium
AAGAACGTTACGGAAGCTATTCGTAACCGCGAGGTTACCAGAAACGTGAGCGCTGTAAGCAGCTACAAAAAAGTCAGACAATTAATGGTAAACGAACAACGCCGACTCAGCGAGGGTGGCGGTGTCGTTCTTGAAGGCAGAGATATTGGAACTGTAGTCGTCCCTAATGCCGATTTGAAAATTTTTATGGTAGCCAGTGTTGAAGAAAGAGTAAAGCGAAGGCAGAAAGAACTTGCCGAAAAAGGAACTAACGTAGATTACGATAAGTTAGTAAAAGATATAATAGACCGTGATACAAAAGATTCGAAGAGAACTGAAAGCCCGCTGCGTAAAGCCGACGATGCAATAATTTTAGATACTTCGAATTTAACTATAAATCAACAAGTTGACTTTATTGTCGATAAAGCTCTTGAAATAATAAACAGTAAATGAAAATCACCATAGATAAAAACTCTGGGTTTTGTTGGGGTGTAGTCCGAACAATTTTTATGGCAGAACGGGAATTAGATAAAACGCAGAACCTATACTGTCTCGGAGAAATTATCCACAATCCTGAAGAAATCCATCGATTGGAAGTTAAAGGATTGAAGACTGTGTATCGAGACGATTTTCCGAAAATTCCAAATTCGACTGTCTTAATCCGTGCACATGGTGAACCACCGGAAACTTACCGGCAAGCCGATAAATACGGAATAACGTTGATTGATGCTACGTGTCCTGTTGTTACAAAAGTTCAAGAGAGAATTCGCAACTACGATGATCAAAATTACCAAATCGTAATTTTCGGCAAGAAGAATCACGCAGAAGTAGTCGGCTTACTAGGACAAGTAAAAGGAAGGGGACTCGTAATTAGTTCATTGGAAGAAGTAGCTTCGGTAGATGTGTCCAAGAAGACTGTGTTATTTTCACAGACGACGATGGATAAAACAGCTTTCTCGCGCATACGCGACAAGCTGAAAAAGCGTGTTAATGAATTGATAGTGGATTCTTTTGAGAATGAGGCAATTCAATTCATCACTAAAGATACGATTTGCGGTCAAGTGTCCGGACGTGAGATGAAACTTCGTGAATTTGCTAAACAGAACAATGTGATCCTCTTCGTTGCAGGTAAAACAAGTTCGAACGGAAAAGTTTTGTTCAACATCTGTAAGGAAGTAAACACAAATTCTTATTTCATCGAGAACGAAAATGAATTGATGTACGAGTGGCTTGACGATGCAGAGAGTGTAGGTATAACCGGTGCGACTTCGACACCGCATTGGTTGATGGAACGCGTTAAATTGTTCATCAAAGAAAAATTTAAAAAGTCATCCTTAATAAATATATAGCAAAATAAATAATCTTACTTGATACTCATCAGCTTGGTTTTGATGACTGGCTAAGAGGATGTGTTATTGAGTCGATTGGGATTGTCCGATAAGTTAGTTTTCTCGTTACTTTTTCTGATCCCGACAAAGTCAGGTTGGAAAAAACTCGCCTGCCCGCCAACATTTAGATTTATGTTCGCAGGCGGGAAAACCAGCTAAGTTTTGACGGTTCTCGAGTAGCGAAGTCGACCTATGGTCTCGTAGAGAAGACGAAGCGTAACGAGAGAACTTTTTGGACAAGCCCATAATAACCTTTAGGAGGTTTAATGTCAGAAGAGTTAAAAGTACAAGATGCCAATGATGCAAGTGCCTCAGATTCAAGCATGGGCAGTGTACAAAAAAAATCAACAAAATCAAAAAACGATTTATCAGTAATATTAAGTTCGATCGTGGAAAAAGAATACGACGAAAAAGAGATGACCGATCTTAAGAAACTTTACGAAGCTTCATTAGGTAACATTCTCGAAAACGAGATAATTAAAGGAAAGATAGTCCAAATCGGTGAAGCAGAAGTCTCGATTGATATCGGTTTCAAGTCCGAAGGAATCGTTCCTATTAGCGAATTTTCGAATATAGATGAATTGAAAATCGGAGATGAAGTCGAAGTTTTTGTAGAAAGTATCGAGAATAAAGAAGGGCAACTCGTTCTTTCAAGAAAACGAGCAGATTTCATGCGTGTATGGGAACGCGTAACTAAGGCTCACGATACGGGAGAAATTCTTCAAGGGAGAATTTTGCGCCGTATTAAAGGTGGTCTTGTTGTTGACATGTTCGGAATCGAAGCATTCCTTCCCGGTTCTCAAATAGATGTAAAGCCGATTCGTGATTTCGACCAATTTGTCGGCAAAACTATGGATTTCAAAATAGTCAAAATTAATCATCCATCCGAAAATATTGTAGTAAGCCATAAAGTCTTGGTTGAGGAAGAAATGGCCGACCAACGTAATGCAATCTTAGGAAGCATTGAGAAGGGCCAAATACTGGAAGGTACAGTGAAAGCCATCGCTGACTTCGGTATTTTTATCGACCTCGGTGGCGTTGATGGTTTAGTTCACATTACGGATCTATCTTGGGGAAGAATCAACCATCCATCGGAAGTCGTAAAACTCGATCAAGTTATCAACGTCGTAGTACTCGATTACGACGAAACTAAGAAACGAATTTCTCTCGGCTTGAAGCAACTCACAACACATCCTTGGGAAAATATTGAAGAGAAATATCCTGTCGGTATGAAGGTCGATGGTAAAGTCGTTTCACTTGCCGATTATGGCGCATTCGTGGAAATCGAAAAAGGCATCGAAGGACTTATACATATTTCAGAAATGAGCTGGACTCAGCACATAAAACATCCTTCGCAAGTCGTCAGTATGGGACAGATGATAGAAGGTATTATTTTAAGTTTGGATAAAGAAAACAAAAAAATATCCTTGGGAATAAAACAATTAGAACCCGATCCTTGGTATAATTTGTTACAGAAGTATCCAATCGGTTCGCGTCACAAAGGTGTCGTTCGTAACCTTACGAATTTTGGTGTCTTTATCGAGTTGGAACAGGGTGTTGATGGTTTAGTCCATATCTCCGATTTATCGTGGACAAAGAAGATCCGCCATCCCGGCGAAGTTGTTAGAAAGAATCAATCGATTGACGTCGTTATTCTTGGAGTTGACGTTGAACAACGAAGAATTTCTCTCGGGCACAAACAAGTAAACGATAATCCGTGGGACACCTTCGAATCGACTTACAAAGCCGGCATCGAAGTACAAGGCGAACTTACCCGTATAATCGAGAAGGGCGTGATTGTAGAGTTACCGCTCGGTGTAGAAGGCTTTGTACCGGCTTCTCAACTTTCCACAACTCCGCTTAAAAACGTTGCCGATGTATTTCAAGTCGGCGACAAATTAGACCTGAAAGTAATAGAGTTCGATAAAATGAGCAAGAAGATTGTTCTCTCAGTAATCGAATACTTAAAGGGCAAAGAGCAGAAACTTATCGATGAGTACGTATCGAAACACAAATTACCGCCAATGGTATTGAGAGATTTTGTAGCGGCGCCTCGTCCTGCTGAAATTGCCTCATTCGAGGAATTAGATAAAATTTCTACATCCGATGAAATATAATTTGATGAGACACGTTGCACTACATACTTTAGGATGTAAATTAAATTTCGCTGAAACCTCTACAATAGGCAGGCAGTTTGTTGAAAACGGGTTTCACACGGTTCCCTTCAGCGAAGAAGCCGAAGTTTATGTGCTTAACACGTGCACCGTTTCGCACAAAGCCGATCGTGAATGTCGCCAAATAATCAGAAGCGTTCTGCGTAAAAGGCCGGGCGCGTTTGTTATTGTCGCGGGATGTTACGCTCAACTGAGACCCGAAGAAATTGCCTCGATTGACGGTGTCGACGTTGTGTTAGGAACTAAAGACAAATATAAGATATTTGAACTTGTCAAAAATTTTGGAAAAGGGGAATACCCAAAAATATTTGTATCAGAAATGAACGGGGATGACGACTTCGGGCCCGCTTTCTCGGGGGATACCGATAACAGGACACGTGCCTTTCTGAAAGTGCAGGACGGCTGCGATTACAAATGCTCGTTTTGCACAATTCCTCTCGCTCGCGGACAAAGCCGGAGTCAATCAATCGAACTTTCTGTATCACAGGCACAGTCGCTGGCTGCAAAAGGATTTAAAGAGATTGTACTTTCGGGAGTTAACGTCGGAGATTACGGGGGAAAAATAGATACGAATCTTTTTTCTCTCCTAAAAGAATTAGTCAAAGTAAAAGGTATCGAACGCATTCGCATGGGTTCGATAGAATCAAATCTCCTTTCGCATGAAATGATAGATTTTATTCTAGATAATGAAAAATTATGCAACCATTTTCATGTCCCTCTCCAAAGCGGAGCCAACGAAATTCTTCAGCAAATGCGTCGGCGGTACACTGTTCATGGTTATCAAAAATTAATCGAATACATAAAGACGAAAGATCCTTCAGCGGGTATTGGAGCTGATGTTATTGTCGGCTTTCCCGGAGAAACAGATAATCATTTTGAAGAAACTTACAGTTTATTGCTCGACTTACCTGTATCATACTTGCACGTATTTACATATTCCGAACGTCCGAACACACCCGCAGTTATCTCAGCAAATGTCGTAGATCCGCGAATTCGTCACATTCGAAATGAGAAACTACGGCTTCTAGGTAGTAAAAAGAAACACCACTTTTATGCACAATTCATTGGAAAAGAATTTCCCGTGTTGTACGAAGGCACAGTCAAAAACGCTCATGTTTCCGGTTGGACATCAAATTATATAAGAGTATCAGTTCCTGCCAATCCTCAGTATGAAAATCAAATAATCAAAACACGAATTGACACATGTTTAGATGACTACTGCCAAGGAATGATTATCGACAATAACACATCAGAAAGAATATCATGAAACTAATATCAATTATTATATCAACTATATTTTGTATTCAACTTTCATTCTCGCAGACAAACGTAACTTATGACATTTTGAGAATCAAGGAAGAATTATTCTACAATAATCAAAGCGGAACGGCAAGTAAAAAGTCGGTCGCTTTAGCCTCGGTTCTTTCTCTCGTCATGCCCGGCATGGGCGAGTTGTACGTCGGGAATTACAGAACGGGAAGATACTTAACCGGCGCCGAAGGAGCTTTGTGGTTGACGTATTTCTCATTAGACGCTTACGGAAACTGGTTACGCGACGATGGACGTAGGTTTGCCGGTATGAATGCGGGCGTGCAACTCGCCGGACAGGATCATCAGTTCTTTGTAAACATTGGAAACTATGCCGACGTTTATCAATATAACGAAAGAAAATTACAAGAACGCCAAGCGGAAAAATTGTACGACCCAAATTCAATTTATTATTGGAAATGGAATAACGACACCGAAAGACAAAAATATAAAAGTCAAAGGATTGCGAGTGACAGAGCTTTCAATAACACTTATTTTGTGTTGGGTGCAATATTAGCAAACCATTTAATTAGTGCGATTAATGCCGGACGGACGGCTGTAATTCAAAATAGGCAGCAAGAAACTGTTGGTGCGATTGAGTTTGAAACTAAATTGTTGGGAAGTTTTAATAAACCTGACGGTTTACTTTTAAAAATATCAAAAACCTTTTGAACGCTTGTTTAAGTGCGAAATATAAAGCTAATTTTAGAGTACGACGGTACAGATTTCGTCGGTTGGCAGCGTCAAAAGTTTGGACGTAGTGTTCAAAGTGAGCTGGAAAATGCGTTGTTGAAGTTGATTCAAGAAAAAGTAAACGTAATAGGCGCAGGCAGAACCGACAGCGGAGTTCACGCTCGCGGACAGACAGCCAATTTCAGATGTGAATCTCTGATGAGTGTAACTCAAATCAAAAGAGGATTGGCGGCTCTTTTGCCCGATGATGTATGTGTGTTAACAGCAGAGGAAGTTACGTTAGATTTCCACGCAAGATATAGTGCCAAGTCGAGAATGTATTCTTACGCGATAACGACTCAGCAGTCGGCACTATTGCGTAAGTATTCATGGTTCGTAAAATACGAATTAGATTTTGACTTGTTGAAAAAATGTGCTATAAAGATAAAAGAATCGACAGATTTTAAAGTGTTCTGCCGTGCCAATTCGGATGTGAATCATTACATGTGCAACGTTTTGAAGTCGGAATGGAGTATGACCGGCAAATATCTAAGGTACGAAATTGAATCTAACCGGTTTTTGCACGGTATGGTTCGATCACTCGTTGGTAGTATGGTAAATGTTGGACGTGGATATTTAGAGTTAGAAGACTTTTATTTAAATATTTTGTTAAAAAATAGAAATAAGATAGGCCAAGCAGCACCAGCTTGCGGCTTGGTATTAGAATCAGTTCAATATTAGTA
>JAHJRJ010000102.1 GCA_018830765.1 Bacteroidota bacterium
ATTAATAAAGTATTTGACTTTTAGCTAATATCTTCGTATTATTTTGTCAGTTTTTGTAGTAATATACCCATCGTGGGTACTAACTAAATAATCATAAACAATATAAGGAGGTTTTATGAAATCAAAGTACAAGATGTTAAGCAACGTTGCGTATGTTTGTCAGGGACTTGCCTGGATCGGGGTACTCCTGTGGATCATCAACGCAATCATTTTCTTCTACACATTTTTCTCCTCAGGCCCTGGAATTTCAACTGTGAAGGATATTATCGCAAATTATGGAGGGGGAATAATTGCAGCAATAATTCCAATCTTACTTCTCTATGCTACCGGTGGTCTGATATATCTATTCTTGGATATCGAGCAGAATACTCGAAAAAGTTAATACAGGTTTTGCAGGTAGGGCATTAAGACACACTTGATGCCCTACGGGTTAATACTTCTTCTTTTAAATAACATACCTAATCCTACAGCAATCAAGACAATAGGCCAGTAGTGGCGGATTGCATCCAATACATCCCACCTGTAGATATATCCTAATTCGACAAGTACGAATGCGCCACCTATTATCAGAAAGCATACAGCTAATATCAGAAATATATATTCTTTCAATTTATTTAGATACATCATTAAGAATGAAAACCCAATGATAAAGAATATTGCAGGAGGTATGATATCATATTCTATATGTTGTAATCCGAAGGAACGTAAAATAAAAAGTATAGAAAACAAAAATAAAAACGATCCCAAAAAGATTTTTCCGTTTTGTTTTCTCAAAAAACCTTTTATTGCAATACTGAAACCCAAAACAGATAAGAATACCCATAATATTTGTGAAAATTTTACATCTATCACATTCATCTTATGTAGTAATAATGCCGTCCCGAAAAGAATTAGAATAATCCCGAACCACGGGTACCTTTTTTCAACCTGTATCATATCATCCTCCTTGAGCTGATGTAAGTTTTCCTTGAGGCATAACTATAGCGAGTACAATGTATAAGAATAGTCCCAAACCGAATGAACCGAGAGTTAGTAAAATAAATATCAGACGCACGATTGTGGAGTCGATATCAAGATATTCTGCCAGACCGCCGCAAACGCCCGCAAGTTTTTTATCCCTTACCGACCTTCGCAGGATTTTAGAAGTATAGGGTTGTTCCGGTTTAGCATTTACCTCGTGAGAATTGTCAGAAGGAACTAGTTGACTCTCCCGAGAAATTTTAAAATGATTAAATATGAGTAACACACCGATAGCTATAATAATCAGTGAGACCATTGTCCCCCAAGAAAAGATATCCCACCATTCAAACCAATCAAAAATCGGGAATAGGTTCAAATTCGACATTAAGAATAAACCGCCGATAACTATTAACAGAGCACCCCAGATTTGAGCAGAACTCTTTCTCGGTTGTATAACTGACGGATTTGTATTAAGCGGCATCAATATCCATGCGATTAAGTAAAGTAGAATTCCTGTCCCGCCGATAAAAATCATGATGACCCATAAAATCCTGATTATTACAGGGTCAACGTTCAGATACTCGGCAATACCTCCGCAAACACCCCCGATGATTTTATTCTCTGTCGAACGATAGAGTCGTTTAACGTCTTTTGTACCATTTTGCATATAAAAGTCCTTTTATATTCTTACAGCTACACCTACGAATATATCACTATTATTGTTTCTAAACTATGGCTTATAATTACACTTCCATAATTTCTTTTTCTTTCATCACAACGAGCGCATCAATTTCCTTAATGTATTTGTCGGTTAATTTTTGTGCTTCTTCTTCGCCCCGTTTTCTTTCATCCTCCGAATAATGCTCTTGTTTTTCGGATTTCTTTAAATTTTCAATAGCATCGCGCCTGACATTTCGAAGTGAAATTTTGCCTTCTTCGGCGAACTTTTTAATTAATTTAACTAATTCCTTACGGCGTTCTTCGTTTAGCGGTGGTATCGGCACGCGAATGACTGTTCCATCGTTCGCAGGGTTCAAGCCGATATTTGCGACTAGTATAGCTTTTTCAATCGCACCAATGATACCCTTGTCCCACGGAGTAACAGTTAATGTATGAACATCGGGTGTACTGACGTTTGCGATTTGATTAAGCGGCATCATCGTACCGTAATAATCTACCTTGATTCCGTCGAGCAATGCTGTTGTTGCTTTCCCTGTTCGTATCTTAATAAATTCCTGACGAACAACTTCAACGCCTTTTTTCATTTTAACTTCGGTTTCTTTTAAGATATCTTTTACCATAGTAAACCTTAAAATTTATGAATGATTAGATTTTATTGGTTCTATTTCGATATGTTGAACTAACGTTCCTATATTTTCTCCTAATATTAATCTTTTAAGATTACCGGGAGTGTTCATATCAAAAACGACTATCGGAAGTTTATTTTCTTTACAAAGAGTAATAGCGGTTAGATCCATCACCTTTAATTCTTTATTTAATATATCCAAATATGATATTTTCTGGAATTTAATTGCTTTCGGGTTTAACTCTGGGTCGGAATCGTACACGCCTTCAACGCGCGTACCTTTAATTATCACATCAGATTGGGTTTCGACAGCGCGGAGAGCCGCAGCGGTATCGGTTGTAAAATATGGGTTACCAGTGCCTGCACCAAATATTACAACTCTTCCTTTTTCGAGATGACGAATGGCGCGCCGGCGTATGAACGGCTCAGCAATCTCTTCCATTTTAATGGCGCTTAAAAGACGCGTGAAAACGCCCACGTGTTCTAGAGCGCTCTGTAAAGCCAACGAATTGATGATAGTAGCCAACATCCCCATTTGGTCGCCCGTTACTTTATCTATTCCGTCGGAAGAATTTCCAACTCCTCTGTAGATGTTACCACCCCCAATCACTATTCCGATCTGGACACCTAAGTCTCTTACACTCTTAATCTCTTCGGCATATTCTCTTAAGACGTGAGCATCGATTCCGAATTGTTGTTTCCCCATCAGCGATTCGCCACTGAGTTTTAATAATATTCTTTTATACTTCAGTTCTTGCTTCATTTGTGCCCTTGATTTAAAAAAAAGGTCTCACAAGATTAAGACCTTTTTTATTTTATTTTTTTTCTTCACCGAGGTGAAATCTTTCAAACTGCTTCAAAGTCAAATTTCCACCTGCTTCGTTTATAATATCTTTTATTGTTTTACCAGAATCTTTAATAAAGGTTTGTTCCAGCAAACAAACTTCTTGATAGAATTTTTCTAATTTTCCGTTTGCTATTCTTTCTATTACTTGCTCAGGCTTTCCTTCATTTTTTGCTTGGGTGCGATAAATTTCCAACTCCCGTTGTATGATATCGATAGTTACCTGGTCGCGACCTATAAACTGAGGATTCATCGCTGCAATCTGCATCGCGATATCTCTACCCGTTTGTGCGTTTATAACAGCATCGCCGCCAAACTCAACCAAAACGCCAATCTTGCTTCCTAAGTGTGTATAGGCGGATATGAAGCCGTCATTAGATTGCAATGTTTTGAATCGACGTATTTCGATTTTTTCTCCGATCTTTCCGACAAGATCATTCAAATGTGTTGTAATAGTTTTTCCATCCGTGGTAACCGATTCCAGCAACTCTTCAAAAGTAGAAGGGTTCTTTTGTTCTAGCACCTGAGCGACTGTATTTGCAAATTCGACAAAATCGTTTCCACGAGCAACGAAATCAGTTTCGCAATTTACTTCTACGAGAACACCCAATTTATTATCCCCGCTGACTCGAGTCACTATCACGCCTTCTTTTACAGCCTTATCCGCACGCTTCTGAGCCGTTGCAGCGCCTTTTTTTCTCAAATAATCTATTGCCTTTTCCATGTCGCCGACTGAATCCTCAAGAGCTTTTTTACAATCCATCATACCTGCACCGGTTTTGACTCTGAGTAATTTTACTTGTTCACTATTTATTATCATTTCCTTTATCGTCCTCTTTTCTTATGTCCTTCGGGTTTCTCGACCTCAGCGACTTCTTCACCTTCATACAAAGCAGCAGTTTTTTCTTTGCCTTCGTTGATTGAGTCTGCTATTACTTTACTTATCAATTTTATAGATTTGATGGCATCGTCGTTTGCGGGTATCGGATAGTCGACTATCGTGGGGTCGACATTTGTATCGACGATGGCAAAAACCGGTATATGCAGCCGTTTTGCTTCTGCTACTGCGATAGCTTCTTTTTTAATGTCAACTATGAACAGTGCGCCTGGTAAGCGAGTCATATTCGCCACACCGAGTAAGACTTGTTGTAATTTATCTTTTTCACGGTCAAGAAACAATATCTCTTTTTTAGTTATCTTATCGAAAGTACCGTCTGTTTCCATTTTCTCGATATTGTTTAACCGCTTAACGCTCTTACGGATTGTTGAAAAGTTCGTAAGCATGCCACCGAGCCAACGTTCGGTTACATAATACTGTCCGCATCTGTCGGCTTCTTCACGAATAACTTCTTTTGCTTGTTTTTTTGTGCCAACAAACAACACGCGTTTTCCTTCTGATACGAGCTGAGCGATTGCATTACCAGCTTCTTCTAAAAGTTCCTGTGATTTTTTTAAATCAATAATATGAATGCCGTTCTTCTCCATAAATATGAATGGTTTCATCTTTGGGTTCCAACGGCGAGTGAGGTGACCAAAATGGCAACCGGCATTGAGTAGGTCGGTTAATTCGACACGTGGCATTACATTTTCTCCTATTGTTTTTGTTGTTCATCTACCATCGTCATTTTTTTTAGAGATCCCGTCCTTATAGAACGGGACACACTCTAAAAAATCGGATGGTATGTTTTACCCTATTATATCGGGTGTTAGTTAAAAAAAATCTTAGCGTTTCGAGAACTGGAATCGCTTTCGGGCTTTCTTCTGTCCGTATTTTTTACGCTCAACCATTCTTGGATCACGGGTTAGTAAACCTGCGTTACGAAGCGGTCCACGATTCTCATCGTTCATTTCTATTAAAGCTCTGGAAATACCAAGTCGAACTGCCCCTGCTTGTCCACTCATACCGCCTCCTTCAACTGTAACGTAAACATTATATTTGCCTGCGTTTGCAGTTACTTCAAAAGGTGTAAGAACATCGTGACAGAGTGTATCGACTTTAAAATAATCTTGTAACGATTTTTTATTGATGAAGATATCGCCTGTTCCCGATTTTAAAACTACACGGGCTACTGCATTTTTACGTCTTCCTACTGTAATTATGTTATGCATTAAATCAAAAGCTCCTTATTTTATATCTAACGACTCAGGTTGTTGTGCTTGATGCGGATGATTAGGTCCGGCATATACTTTTAATTTTTGTATCAATCTACGTCCTAAACGGTTATGTGGAATCATTCCCTTCACGGCATGCATTACCACTTTTTCGGGTTTGGTTTTTATTAAATCTTTAAACGATTCGAACTTTGCACCACCCGGGTATCCTGTGTAATGAAAATACTCTTTTAATTCGGGACGCTTTCCTGTCAGCTTTACTTTTTCGGCGTTTATAATAATCACAAAATCGCCGATATCCGCATTCGGAGTAAACGACGGTTTATGCTTCCCACGTAAGATAGATGCAACCTGACTGGCGATACGTCCAAGCGTTTTGTCCTTTGCGTCCACCAGGTACCACTTCTTTGCTATTTCTTCATTTTTAAAGAAATAGGTTTGTTTTTCAGTTAGAGCCACTGTAAAATCTCCAAATAATAGCTGTATTAAGCAATAAGTTATTTAAAAGTGCCTTAATTTACTATTTTTTTTGATAAGAGTCAATGAAATGGTTAGATATTATTTTATGCTTGCATTTCTGCATGATAAGATGAACGAACCAGCGGGCCCGATTCTACGTGCTTGAATCCAAACTCTAATCCTTTCTCTTTTACCATTTTGAATTCATCCGGATGAACAAAACGATCGACTGGTAAGTGTTGTTTTGTAGGTTGTAGATATTGTCCGAGAGTTAAAATATTGCAATCCACTCTTCGCAAATCTTTCATCACATCAATGACCTCATCGAGATTTTCACCAAGTCCTAACATTAAACCGGACTTCGTTACAAAGCCGCGCTTTTTTGCACGATGTAACAACTCGAGTGAGCGTTCATACTTCGCCTGCGGTCGGACTGTCTGATACAAACGTGGTACTGTTTCGATATTATGATTGAGTACATCAGGGAAAGCATCGAGAACGATGTTCAGCGCAAACTCATCTCCCTTGAAGTCAGGGATTAACACTTCAACCTTACAAGTGGGACTCGCCTCTCGAATCTTTCGGATTGTTTCTGCAAAGATTGAAGCGCCTCCATCATACAATTCATCACGGTTCACGGATGTAACAACGGCATATTTGACATGTATTAACTTCACAGCTTCAGCAACACGTCGGGGCTCGTCGGCATCGAGTTCGATCGGGATTCCGGTTTTCACCGCACAGAAGCCGCAGCTTCGTGTGCAGATGGCACCCAAGATCATAAATGTAGCCGTGCCGCTGTTCCAGCACTCGCCCATATTCGGACATCGAGCTTCTTCGCAAACTGTGTGAAGCTGCTGCTCATCAATGAGTTGCTTCAAACCGGAGTACATTTCGCCGCTTGGGATTTTTGCTTTTAACCAATCGGGACGGGGTTTGCGAAAAGTTTCTTTTATTTCATTTTTATGCATAGCAAAATTTTAAAGATTGAATAATTGAAATGATTGGAATAATTCAGGCAACATTTAATTTTTGTAATCTTTCAATTTTTTTAATATTGCCCCCATTCCGAGAATTGCAACATTAGTTTGTAATCTGTTTTGATACAATTCAAAAGACAAAAAGAAAAATATTTAACCACAAAGCACGCAAAGAAGGTGCAAAGGACACAAAGTAACTGATGTTACGCATTTTCAATGTACCTAATTTGTTGTCAAAAGCTTCAGCTCGTGGCAATTTATAAAAATAAAATTAACCCTTTGTGTAAACTTCGCGTTCTCTGAGGTTAAATAATTCTCAACTACTAAACTACTTAAATACTTAACTACTTTATATATGTATTGCTTTCCCCATCGCATTCGCCGCGGCTTCCATAACAGCTTCGGAAAGAGTCGGGTGTGCATGCACTGTTTTTATTAACTCGTGGGCTGTTGTGCCGAGTGTTTTTGCAACGCCTATCTCAGCAATCATTTCTGTAGCATCGCTTCCTAAAATGTGCGCACCTAAAAGTTCTCCATACTTAGCATGGAAGATTAATTTTACCAAGCCGTCGGTTTCTCCGATTGCACGAGCTTTACCGCTTGCAGCAAACGGGAAACGTCCTACTTTGATTTCATAACCTTGTTCAATTGCTTTATCCTCAGTAAATCCAATACTTGCAACCTGCGGCTGGCAATAAGTGCAGCCGGGAATATTTTCGTAATCAACAACCGCCGGGCTCTTTCCTGCAATTGCCTCGATACAAGTTATTCCTTCAGCCGAAGCCACGTGAGCTAAAAGCGGCTGTCCAATAATATCACCGATTGCATAAACGCCTTCGACGTTTGTTCTGTAATATTTATCAACTTTTATAAAACTCTTTTCGTACTTAACACCGATTTCATCAAGTCCGATGTTTTCTACATTTCCTTGCACACCGATAGCCATCAGAGCAACGTCGCCTTTTAGTTCCTTCGCCCCTTCTTTCGTGTTGACAGTCAAAGTTACATCACCACCTACTGTAACTTTCTCCACTTTAGTGTCGGTGAAAATTTCGATTCCTACTTTCTTCAGATTGCTTTCCAAAAGTTTTGTAATCTCTTTATCTTCTATGGGCAAAATAGATGGCATCATCTCAACTAAAGTTACTTTAGTTCCGAAAGTGTTGTAGAAGTAAGAAAACTCAACTCCAATCGCTCCGGCTCCGATGATAAGCATAGATTTTGGGACTTCCTGTAATATCATTGCCTCGCTGCTCGAGATAATCTTCTTCCGGTCAATTGCAACATCCGGAATTGATCTCGGTCGCGCGCCTGTTGCTATGATGATATGCTTCGACTCAACTGTTTCTACGGGTTTACCATCTTTGCTGACTTCGATTTTACCTTTTCCAATAATTTTTCCAAAACCTGAAATGTGATCGATTTTATTTTTCTTGAAAAGATACTCTACGCCCTTAGAGTTACGGAGCACTACATCGCGGCTGCGCTTGATGATTTTTTTAAAATCGAATTCTAAATTCTGATAGGTTATACCAAACTCGTTGGCGTGTTTAAAGTGGTTGTAGATTTCAGCGTTCTTTAGTAGGGCCTTTGTTGGAATACATCCCCAATTCAAACAGACTCCACCCAATTTATCTTTTTCGACAACTGCTGTCTTAAACCCCAATTGAGAAGCGCGTATTGC
>JAHJRJ010000103.1 GCA_018830765.1 Bacteroidota bacterium
CGAGGCCACCCCGTTGGGGAAAGCCAACTGCAATAGATATAAAAATATATAAAAAGTGAAAACTCATCCTTACCTTTTTGGAATCTCTCCAAAATTAATTAAATTAAAACTCGGTAGTCCTTCGATTGAGAAAATTAAGTACATGCAAAACAAAATTTCATAGAATATACACTTATTGCAGTTCACTTCTTCCAAAGGAATGGCTTTGCCAAGTGAACTGGCAAAAGATAACCCATCGTCAATAAGTGTGATACGCTTTTAATCATTTTTGTTTTCTAAAAATATATTTTGTAAAATATATATTGTAACACCGTTCTTATTATTTTCCTAAAATATTAAAAAATATGAGGTTTATTAATAAATGAATGTAAGTCAACTTGCACGATCTATAGCTGAATCGCCAACCCTGAAGCTTACTGAAGAAGCTCGTTTGCTGAAGGAAAAAGGTGAAGCAGTTATTCACTTAGGAGCTGGTGAACCAAAAAATAAAGCTCCAATCAATGCTATCTTAAGCTCTGCCGCCAAACTGAATACCGGCGACGTGAAGTATACCCCCGCCGACGGTACACCTTCGCTCAAGAAAGCAATCATCCGGTACACTGAAGAAAATTACGATAAAATGGTTGCGCCTGAAAATATTATCGTCTCGGCGGGTGCAAAACAATCGGTCTTTAATCTTTTGTTCACTTTATTAAATCCTCAGGAAGAAGTGATCATCCTTGCACCCTATTGGGTTAGTTATCCCGAAATGGTTCGGATGTGTTACGGTGTTCCCGTTATTGTTACACCGGAAGATGGCTCGTTCCATCCGCGAATGAAAGACATCGAACAAAAAGTCAGCTCGTATACTAAGGCGATTATTATTAACAGTCCAAACAATCCTTCGGGTATCATGTACAGCGAGCAGTTCATCGCCGAGATTATTAATTTCTGTGAGCGCAAAGGAATTTACTGCATCATGGATGATATCTACCATAAACTTATTTTTGATGGAAGAAAACCGATTTCAGCGTACAAGCATACAAAAAAAGATTTAGAAAATTCTAAAGTCATCGTCGTGAATGGAATCTCGAAACTGTACGGTATGACAGGTTTCCGAATCGGCTGGACTGTTGCACCCAAAGCGTTGACTGGAATCTTGACCAACGTTCAAGGACAAATAACTACAACAACTTCGGTGATTCTGCAAGCGGCTGCAGAAGGCGCGTTGATGGGGATTCAGAGCATCGTTGAGGGATTACGATTAATGATCGAGAACAATCGAAACATCATGATTCAGGAGTTGCAATCTTTCAACGGCGTGAAAGTTACTAAACCGGATGGAACATTTTATTGCTTACCTGATTTCAGTGCATACAATAGCAACTCGCTCGAGCTATCAAAGTTTTTACTGAAGAAAGCTCTCGTGGTAACTGTGCCTGGAAAAGAGTTTGGTATGGATGGCTATTTACGACTGAGCTATTGCGGCACAATTAAGGAGATCAAACAGGGTATTGAGCGAATCAAATGGGCACTCGATCCCAACTCACCAAATGAAATATTTATTGGTGAACGGAAATTAGTGAGGGATTGGTTATGAACAATTTATTAAACATTAAAACACCGGCTCAAGATCAAGCCAAAGCGTTGAAGAGCGATTACGGACTTGATAATCACAGCTTGACGAATCTTAACAATGTTTATTGGAATTTACCGACGGAAGCTCTTTACGAAGAAATAACATTTAGAGGTGAAGCGCGAATTTCAAAGTTAGGACCAATCATCGCACATACCGGAAAACATACCGGCCGCTCCGCAAACGATAAATTTGTTGTGAAGGAACCATCGACACAAGATAAAGTGTGGTGGGGCGAATACAACCGGCCGTTCAATCAGGATAAATTCAACGAAGTGCTCAGTCGATTACAAGGATTCTTACAAGGCAGAGATTTATTTGTACAGGATTGCTACGCGGGAGCTGATGAGGAATATCGTTTACCAATTCGCATCATCACAGAAAAAGCCTGGCATAGCGCGTTCGCACGGAATATGTTTATACTGCCGAAAACAGCAGAGGAATATAAACGGCACGTCCCCGATTTCACAATCATGTCGATACCATCTTTCAAAGGACTTCCGCAAATCGATGGAACATCGACCGAAACATTTATTCTTTTAAACTTCGAGCAGAAGATAGGCATTATTGGCAACACTGCTTACGGCGGCGAAATTAAGAAATCTATTTTCACTGTTATGAATTTCTTACTGCCGTTGGATGGAGTAATGCCGATGCACTGTTCTGCGAACATCGGAAAGGAGAAAGACACCGCACTCTTCTTTGGATTATCCGGAACAGGCAAGACAACACTCTCTGCTGATCCGAATCGCGGACTCATCGGCGACGATGAACACGGCTGGAGCGAAGACGGCATTTTTAATTTTGAAGGGGGATGTTACGCGAAAGTTATTGCTCTCTCCCCCACTGCCGAGCCGCAGATTTACGCCTGCACTGAAAAGTTCGGAACAATTTTAGAGAATGTTGTTTACGATCCGATAACACGCAAGATTGATTTAGATGATGCAACAATTACCGAAAACACACGCGCATCATATCCGCTCGAATTCATCGATAACTCAGTACCTGAAAAGATGGGCGGACATCCGAAGAACATCATTTTTCTAACATGCGATGGATTAGGTGTATTGCCGCCGATAGCAAAGCTATCACCTGATCAGGCGATGTATCAGTTCATTTCGGGTTATACTACAAAAGTTGCGGGTACCGAGATGGGGCTTGGCAAAGAGCCGGAGTTAACTTTTAGCGCATGTTTCGGCGCGCCGTTTATGGTTCATCATCCATATGTGTATGCCGACTTGTTGAAGCGTAAGATGCTGAAGTACGGCGTGAACTGCTGGTTAGTAAATACCGGTTGGGTTGGTGGACCGTACGGTGTAGGGAAGCGCATAAGCATCAAGTACACGCGTCAATTATTGAACGTGGCGCTTAGTGGTGAACTGTTGAAAGTTAAATTCAAAAAAGATCCACTCTTCGGTTTCGAAGTGCCTGAAACATGTGGAGATATACCGGCGAGTGTGCTCAATCCGGCATCATCCTGGCATAGCAAAGAAGCTCACATGACGAAGTACAAACAGTTGGCGAGCAGGTTCATCGAAAACTTTAAGAAATACGAAGCCGGCTGTCCGCAAGAAGTGATTAAGGCGGGTCCGAAGGTGTAAGTTCTGTTTGACCCTCAACACCTTATTAGAGAGAATACGATCAACTTGAATCATACTCCCACCCCCTTCTCCAAATTTTGGTTGACGATTCGATTCGTCGAGGAGATGGGAAGGTTGGTAAATGACTCGACGAGTCGAGTCTTCGGCCTGTATGGCAACAATAAAAAGATTTGAAGAAGTTCAAGCATATGGTGATAGACTCAATATTATCGTTGAGGACAATAAACGAGATTTTCCAATTATTCAACAGAAGTTTCAAACTGAAAATATTAAGATTGAAGAGTGGCATATCATTGATCCATCGTTAGAGAATATTTTTATATCATTAATGTCTAATTAAGCACAAAATAGGTTCTATTCTTGTATTGAAGCAAAAGTATATTATAAATTAATAGGAGTGACATCAAATGGAAGCTACACATAGAAGAGTTCGGGAAATTTTTACTGGGGATCATCAATACCTCGTTCCTGTATTCCAACGCCATTACTCTTGGACAAGAATACAATGGGAATATTTATGGGAAGACATTGTAGGTTTAAATGAAGATTTTGAACCAGACCAAGAACACTTTATGGGTTCTTTAGTTTGTGTTCCACTTCGAATTACACCTGGAGATGTTATACGCTGGGGAATAATAGACGGTCAACAACGCTTAACGACTATTCAAATTATTTTATGTGCTATTAGAGATATAGCTCTAGAAAAGAGACAGGAAGACTTTGCCAACGAGATACAGGAAAAATATATTATTGATAGACATAGACAAAGTGCAAAAAGGTATAAAGTAGTACCGCGTCCAGCTGATTATAAATATTTTACTTCTTTAGCGGAAAAGTTAGAACTGGAAGGATATAGTACAATCTACAATGCATATCATTACTATAAAAATATTCTTTCAGTTCTCCCCCAAGATAATAACTTTGAAGCATTAAAGCAGATATTTAATATTGTAACTACTCAATTGACTTTAGTCTTTATTCGGCTTGGAGAAAAGGATAACCAATATGGTATATTTGAAACGCTGAATACTCGTGGTTTAGAGCTTGAGGAATCAGATCTTATTAGAAATTATATTTTTATGCATGTTCCATTTGAAGAACAAAATGACTTTGATGGTGGGCCTTGGAATGAATTTGAATCGATATTCAAAAGATCAGATCATTTGGTGGGTATTAATATAACCGAGTTCTATCGAGACTATTTAATGTCGTTGGGTAAATATGTGAGAAAAAATGAGATTTATCTTCAGTTTAAGAAATTAAATAATTTGAGAGATTTATCCCCAAACATGTTAGTCAATAACTTAATCCGTAAAGCAAACTTTTATTCATGGATCCTTAGGCCTACAACAATGCCGGATTCACAATTATCTGAGACTGTTAAACGTCTAAAAGAATTGGATATATCTACATCATATCCTTTAATTTTACATTTACTTGATAGGTATGAAAGCGGAGAATTAACTCGTAATGATCTTTTAGAATTATTTTCCATGCTGGAAAGTTTTATTATTCGACGAGCAGTTACAGGATTTAGTTCAAAAGGATATTCAAAAATGTTCCCAGCTGCGGTTGGAGGAGTGGATATAAAAAATTCTATAATGCGTTTCTTTATAAATAAAGGTTGGCCTGATGATGATAGCTTTAAGAATTTATTTAAATCAGTACAAATGTACTATGGAGTTGATGGAAAATATCGATTTATTTTGGAGGCGATCGAGAAATCATATGGACATCAAGAACCTGCTAGTCTACAAAATGTTACTGTGGAGCACATAATGCCACAAACTATCGATGAATCTGATTCAAATGGACAGGACTGGATCAGAATATTAGGGCCCGAATGGAAGCGCATTCACTCAACCAAATTACATACTATTGGAAATCTCACTCTAACAGCTTACAATCCCGAATTATCAAATAAATCCTTCGCTGAGAAGAAGCAATGGTATACAAATAGTAATCTCGAATTAAATAAATATTTCCGAAATGTTGATACTTGGGATGAAGCAGCGATTGATGCGCGAGCAGAGCATCTTTCAAATTTAGCCATGCATATTTGGAAAAGATGACATCATTATTATGTCAGATCCTGCAATCGAAGTAAACAATCTCACCAAAAAATTCGGCAGCTTCACTACTGTTGATCAAATCAGCTTCTCTGTGAAGAGCGGTGAAATCTTCGGTTTTCTCGGTGCGAACGGCGCTGGCAAATCAACAACGATCCGTATGCTTTGCGGGTTGCTTGAGCCAACTGACGGAGCAGCCAAAGTCGGTGGGTACGATGTCAGAACGCAATCAAATCTTGTAACAGAAGAACAGTTGAGCAAAGGAATTTTACTGCCTGATATGAAAGATATCCGGTTCGTATCCCGGCAAGTTGCAAAAGCAGTCGCGATAGAAACACGTGAGTCTGGATTAGGAAGACTATTAAACGATGACGAGCTTGAGCGGATTATCAAAATAGCTCAGTGGGAACCGCATTATTATTCGTTCAGACCGGGTAAAGGGAACTTAGATTAATGTTCGAACAGGAAGAAAAACAGGTTGGAGAAAAATTTTCTCAACGTTATGGAATATTTGACGGAAGGATTTCTTGAAGACATTGTTACAGATCCCGCAAATCCCCAAAACATGATTTTGGACTTATTGACATTCAATGAAAAGAAGGCAGTTGCGGCAGCAGCTAAAATTGCTCGAAACCAGGCAGATTGGAACAATATTCTCTGGTGGGGGATTTTTTAGACGAATCACTTTGCGCAAACGGACGCGCGATAGTTCTCAGAGATAAGCTTCGTGTTAAACGCGATGGAAAGCTAATCGGCATTAGCGCTAAGTCGATAAATCTTCCACCGCTCAGTGAATTGGACGGTCTGATATTCGCTTTTATTACTCGTCGTAACACAATTATGCCATTCGCACAAGAGCTAACTCCCGAACAAGGAGTGCTGGCATATCTCTGGGGAGAATCAACACATAGTTTTGCTACTAACCCGGCAAAAGCGGGCGAGTCGGTGAGAATTGTGGGAACGGACGATTTTATTATCGGCTCTCTCGCAAGAAAAGTTAATCGATTTTACGATATCGTAATGGAGCTTGTGAACAAATACCCCGGTAAAGTCAGGTTTATGCAGTACAATACTGGTGGGATGGGTGAAATTATCGAGACTTACGAAGAAGGCGGTAAAAAAAAGAAAAAAATGGTTCGGAAAACAGGACGTGTACCTCTCGACCTGATGGCTGCTATTCAACGTGGAGATTTTAGAGGAACAAACCGTTATGAAACTGGTGTCCTCGGAACAAAGTCAATCGTTTCGTGTGAAGGAAAGAACATGAACGAGTGGGATGTTCACAAACTTTACAACCAAGATCAGATCGATAATTATGTAAAAGAGTTGGTAGCCGGTAGGCGAGAATGGACGGGACAAATCGCTAAAGACGGATTGAAACCTGAAATCATCAATGCAGCGGAACGGGCTTTCACTATCGAGAGATCTTCGAGAGTCAAAGTCAGCGTGCAAAGTGAGTATGGCGAGAAACAAATAATATACATCAGTGATGA
>JAHJRJ010000104.1 GCA_018830765.1 Bacteroidota bacterium
CAAAGTTCCTGTTGTACTGGTTGCGGGTGATAAAGCAACCTGCCAGCAAGGAAAAGAAATTCTTGGTGATAAATTAGTTACCGTTCCAGTAAAAGAAGGAATTGGTCGTTATGCAGCAAAGTCTATGTCGTTAGAAAAAGCCCACCAGTTACTACGCCAGCAAGTAAAAGTGGCAATTCAAAAAAGAACAGAAATTCCATTATACAAACTTAATCCACCGTATCGGTTCGAGCTTTCATATATACGAAGTTCCCAAGCTGACATGGCAATGTTGATTCCAACCGTAAAACGAATTGATTCAAGGACGGTACAATTCGAGGAGAACGATTTTCTCAGAGGGTTCAAATTACTTCGGGCATTGATTGCGTTGGGAAGAGAGAATTAAACCGATGGAGTAATGGATTGTTGGATTATTTTTACATTGATGAATTGATTCATTGAAGTATTTATAGAAATGTGGACATGTCCAAAGTGTAAGCAGCTTTTCGTTAATAAAAATCAATTACATTCGTGCGGAAGAAACACGTTAATTGGCAGAATCAAAATTCATCCACGTTGAAAAAATAACGCACAATTGTTACACACATTATTTTAGAATCCAGAAGAAGTCTGATATGAAATTGGTGAGAGAAAACATCTTTCACCAAAATAAGTGTTAAAGTAATGAAAAATATTTTACTAACCATACATTTGCTTCTAGGTTTCAGTCTTTTAATTCCTACGAGTAATGCGTAAACCGGTTATGAATTGAACTGGAAAAAAGATATGCTGATATTTACATCAGGGTTATTAACTGCACTCACAGCTACAGCTTTAGACGATCCACCCCCTCCACTTGCTGCTGAGCAAGTTAATAAACTTTCACGACATGAAATTAATTGGTTCGATAGAGGTGCAACTTACAACTGGTCAGAAACAGCGATTACAGCAAGCGATATTACAATTGGCTTGTTGATTGCTTCTCCTTTAGCATTAGCAATTGATAAAAATATCAGAAGCGATTTTGGTACAGTTGGATTAATGTATCTTGAAACCATGCTCTTTGCAGCATCTCTCCCATCAATCGGAAAAGGAAGTGTTGAGCGAATTCGACCATACATTTACAATCCAGAAGCACCATTGGAGAAGAAATTGGATTCAGATGCGAAGCGGTCATTCTTTTCCGGACACACAACAATGGCATTTGCAACGTCTGTTTTTCTGGCAAAAGTCTATACCGATTATTATCCAAACTCTAAAACGAAGTATTTTATCTGGGCAGGTTCTATGGCGGCTGCATCTTTTGTTGGTTACCTCCGTTATGAAGCAGGCGTTCATTACCCATCTGATATAATGGTTGGGGGCAGTTATTGGGAGTGCAGTCGGTTACCTAATCCCATTGCTGCACACAAAACCATATCAAAACATCAGCATAGTACCAACATTAAACGGAAATCGTATAACGATATTATTTATGATACCGTCTCATTTGCCTTTGGTGGATTAGTACTTGGAAGCAGAAAACTCAACTCATTTCCTTGCACCACACTAACCGATAAGAATCTTAGGAGAGTCAATTAATTTCAGCAGGCAAGGACAGGTAGCGTTGCGGAATGTAAAACTGTATGGCCGATTCGATTGGCATAGTGGAAATAAATTTTTCGATTCTTTGAATAGAATAGAAACCACGGATTTACACGGAATCACACGGATAATTGAATGAGAAAACATCAATCACGACAAGTGATTATAAATATTACAAAACATTCGGTTTTAGATTCAAAGAGGGAATAAACCTCTTCGCCAATTCAAACACTCCGAATATCATACCAACATAGAAAATATCACCAAGAAGTGTGTTTTTGAAAAACGGTATCGCAGCAAGGTAACATTGAATCAAGCCAGATAAATCACGTGAATACATAAAAAATGGTGAGAGCCACACACCAAAGTTTGTTACAACAAAAAATAGAATCGAGCCAACAAGCGTTGCACCCACAGTGGTCAATATACCTTGATGGTTCCTCAGCCACAAACCAATCAAACCAATTGCGCTAAAGCTTGCATACACCCAAATCATTTCTGAATGAAACCCAAGGAAGTAATCGCTAATTAGCATTGCTGCGATTGGTACAACGAAAATGTGTTTTTTATCTAAATACACACCACCGAAAAGTGCAAGTGCCGTGATTGGTGCAACATTCGGCGGATGCGGCAGTAAGCGTGAAAGCGCTGCTAATAAAATTAATATAAATATAAAGAAATATCGAGCCATAGTTTCTCCTTTTTGTTTAAAATTTCCGTAAAACATTTGAATTATACTTAAATATTTAATCCTTTGCAACTAATATTTCATCATCAATACCCCAATCTTGTATTAAGATAAATACTTCGACCACGTGTTGAATAACCATTGATTTCTGAATATTTCGTATCAAAAATGTTTTCTATTCTAACACCAAAAGAAATATATTCATTCAAATTATATTTCGATGATAAATCTACAAGTGTGTAATCAGCCACGGGAACAGTCCCCAGCGCTCCATAAGGTCCACGCTGTGAGTCATAGTAAATATCGCTTCGTGAACCTACGTGCCTGAGATTCAAATTCAGATAAAGAAAATTTAATGGTTGATACACCAAATTCAAGTTGGCGGTATTTGGTCTACGAACAAGTCCAATTGTTTCAACATCTTTATTCAAAAAATATCCGTTATTGTATAACTGAACATGATTCCCTTGTGTTTGTTCCACACCAATGCTTGAGGGATTGAAATTTAGTTTTCCGCTAACCAAACTAAAATTACCTGACAGGACAAGATTATCCATTAATTTAGAACTCATGTAAAATTCTACACCTTTTGTGGTTTGTCTTCCAATGTTCAGATAAGTATCACCTCTGAAATCGTTTCGCATCCA
>JAHJRJ010000105.1 GCA_018830765.1 Bacteroidota bacterium
GCCGATTCACCGTATCGTTTTTCTCTCGCAACGGGCGCAACGGCCGCAACGTGCTCATCATTGAAAATATGCCATGAGCAGAGAGCGTTGAGCGGTGGTCGTTGATCGTGGTTCGTAATTCGTGATTTGTCATTTGAAATTTGAAATTTTACTTACTCTTCCATTCTTCAAAAAGTTTTTTCAGTTGAGTTGAATTGTAAAATAATATGTGAAGTTCGACCCCGCAATACCGAGAATACCTAGCAAAGCCGAAATTGTAATTCGCCATTGTTTCATTGTTCGGGATGAAGACCCTCGCCCTCTTCGGCTTTCTTTCTATAATACTGGCTTTGTCCTTCGTCGCCTCCTTTTTCGTACAACTCGGATAAACGTTTGAAAAGTAAAGTTTTTTCCTTCACATATTCTAAGCCTTGTTTTAAAAATTCTATTAGATAATTGATCGGTGGGATGTTTAAGTCGGCCTCATAGCAATCGCTCGCGGCGATGTAGGTTTCTGCCTCGTCCGGTTTGACGGATGCAGCTTTATTGAAATATTGGAGTGTCAATTCGTAGTTGTCGTACATCGAGTAAGTTACCTCAAAAACTTTGGCGAGCCACATATAAACATCGTAGGCGAGGTCCGGAAAAACTTGTGCTAATTTTTCGCCGAAGAGACACAACTCGTCCGGAGTAAGCGAGTCGTTCCAGAATAATAATCGATAAAGTTCGATGTCTTCAATTTTTCCGTTTAGCGCAGCTTCGAAAGCGTCGAATATTTCATTAAAATCTGTGGCTGAAGAAAAGCGCTGCCGTATTTCATCGATCGTAAGTTTTGGCATCTCTACCTAATTGATTGGAAACAAAATAATAAAGAGAATTGTTAATGTCAAGAGGCATTTGGCTAAAATCGTGGTCTACCCCGATAAATCGGGGTCTACTTTTCCGCCTACGGCGGATTAGTCCGACTTTACCGCAGCAAAAATAGAGTACACGCCAAAACTTGCACCCACATCCCAAACAACGTCGCTTGGAAGAAGTTTGGAAAGGAAGATCTTTAATCATTTTCACTTAATGAATATTCAACCGATTTTCTTGCAAGTATAGTTATCGGATCTAATACAGGGACATCGAATAGTTTTCCTTTTAGCACGATAGAAGCTTCTGTGCATCCCACCATTAAACATTCTGCGCCTCTTTTAATTAAATTCTCACCGACTTTTATTAACAACTTTTGGGGATACCTTTTGTAACCTACTTTGATGCCCCTTTCTCCGAAAATTGCGTCTGTCACCAATTCCTCTTGATCGAATGAATCGGGAACTATGGGCTTAATATCTTTAAAATATTTTTGAAACAAGCCGGTTTTGATCGTTCCTGTAGATGCAATAAGTCCGATATTAACAATCTTTGGATAATTAATTTGCTGATATTTTTGAGCTTCTTCTATTATGTGCAGAAATGGGATTTTAACTTCTTCAACAATCTCTTCATAAAAGTAATGAGCGGTTATGCATGGCATCACAAGAAAATCAGCGCCGACTTTTTTCAATTTAACAGCACCTTCTATCAAATATGGTAGAGGATCTTTACCTTTGCCTAATATAAATTTCGTTCTATCAGGTATCTTCGGGTTGCTCCACAAAACTACTGGAATATGATCCTGGTCATTCTTAGCAGCAGTAAATTTTAAAATTAAATTATAAAAATGCAGTCCTGCTTCAGGTCCCATTCCGCCCAATATTCCTATCGTTTTCAGGTTATCTTACTCCTTAATTTGTCCGTATTTCTTGAGTATTTTTTTTACTTTATCTAATGGAAGCGCTTCTGCAGAATTTCCTTCACGACCATTCATCGATTCAGCCATAAAAAGTGAGTTGTAAATTGCTTCTTCGGTAGCTTCAATGCAAGCTAAAAACAGCGGCGATAAGAAATCGTTTTCTATTAAAGTTTGCGTTCGGACTTTTTGCTTTGGTGCATGAGAAATTCTTAAGTCTTCTGATGTTGAAAAAGCGATTACATAATCGCCTGAACTGTTGGATGAAATTCCACCTGTTTTTCCAAGCCCGATCATTGCCCGCTTGGCAAGGCGTTTCAAATTCCTTGAATCCAGCGGCGCATCGGTTGCAACCACAATCATACACGACCCATCAGGCGGATAGTTTAAGGAATCTTTCAGGTAATATTTACCAAGCTCAATACCTACAGGCGCACCGTTTACTTGAAGCACTCCGCCGAAGTTACTTTGAACAATCACTCCAACAGTATATCCGCCTAGAGATGATGGAAGGATACGCGAGCTGGTTCCGA
>JAHJRJ010000006.1 GCA_018830765.1 Bacteroidota bacterium
AGACGTAATGTGGGTGTCTTACAACTATTTTTTCTATTGGACTTTTTCTTACACGTTTTTCGAATTCGCTTCTAAATTTCTTAATCACAGATTGAACGGGCCAGGCGGCAGCGTCGCCCAGAGCACAAATTGTATTTCCCTCGATGTTATTCGCTACGTCGAGTAATAATTCGATATCTGACATTGTTCCTTCGCCACGAATGAACCTGTCGAGAATTTTTTCCATCCATCCTGTACCTTCTCTGCATGGTGTACATTGTCCGCACGATTCGTGATGATAGAAGTGTGAGATTCGTTTCAGGACTTTCAAAACATCCGTATCTTCATCCATAACGATAACGCCGCCAGTGCCTATTGCAGAACCAGCTGCTTTAAGTGAATCCAAATCCATCCTCACCCCTTCGAGTTCATCACCAAGGAGCCATGGAACAGAAGACCCGCCCGGAATAACTGCTTTTATTTTCTTGTTCTCGCGAACACCGCCTGCATAATTATGTATCAAGTCTGTCAATAAAACACCCGTCGGTAGTTCATACACTCCGGGCTTTTTCACGTGTCCGCTGATGCCGAACAATATCGTTCCGGGATGAGTTGGCGCGCCAATCTTTGAAAACCACTCGCCGCCGTTTTGAATTATCGACGGAACGCACGATAGTGTTTCGATATTATTAACGTTAGTCGGATTTCCCCATAAACCAACCTGTGCCGGAAAGGGCGGTCTTACTCTGGCATATCCTCTTTCGCCTTCAATCGAATTCATCAATGATGATTCTTCGCCGCAAATATATGCGCCGGCGCCGCGATATATATAAATGTCAGTGCTGAAACTTGTTCCTAAAATATTTTCTCCGATATAATTCTTTGTATATGCTTCATCGATTGCTGTCTGTAAAATGTCGATCCACTTCTTGTACTCTCCGCGGATATAAACGTAAGTTATTTTGATGCCCATTGCGAAACTTGCTATCAAGCAACCTTCGATGAAAAGATGAGGATTATACTCGAAAATTTGTCGGTCTTTAAACGTGCCTGGCTCGCCCTCATCGCCGTTAGCACAAAGATACTTCGGCTTATCGTTTCCTTTCGGTATGAAGCTCCATTTCAAACCAGTTGGGAATGCCGCCCCACCGCGTCCGCGTAATCCTGACTTTTTCACTTCTGCAATGATATCGTCAGGTTCCATTGCTAATGCTTTTTTGAAAGCACTGTAGCCGTTGCGTTGTTCGTAAACTTCAATTTTGTTGAGGTCCGGAATCTCGGGGAGTAATATTTTTTCTGTGAATTCTGCCATATTATTATTTTAAATTTTCAATAATTAAGTCATTATTAACCCACGACTCCCGCCTGCTGCGGGCAGGTAAGTCGTGGGTTAATGGAAGCCATTCCAAGTGAATGAACCTTTTTACCTGTCCGCCGAAGGAGGAACGGTCTATTCATCTTGAAGTGGACTGAATAATTGATTCAATATTTTCAGCAGTAAGTTTTTCATGATAATCATCATTAATTTGCAATACGGGAGCCGTCCCGCACGAACCCAAGCACTCGACTTCTGAAACTGAATATTTTCCGTCGGAGGTTATCTCATTCTTTTTTACACCGAGTTTAGTGCAAATAAATTCTACCATCTTTTCGGAATCGAGGAGTTGACATGAAATGTTTGTACAAACTTGGATATGAAACTTCCCGACAGGTTTCTTATTATACATCGTGTAGAACGATGCAACGCTGTACACGTGATTGAACGGGACGCTTATCTGTTCAGCAACATATTTCATCGTATCTTCAGATAACCAACCGAACTGCTCCTGCGCAAGCCATAATGCGGGCAATGTAAGCGCTCTGCTAGTCGGATATTGTTTTTTTAACGCTTCTAACTTCTTTAAATTTTCTTCAGTAAACATTTTTTGCTCTGTTTAGACCTGATAATATTGATTCAATGATAAAATAATCAAATGGATCAATCATTTCAATCATTTCAATCTTTTCAATCTTCTCAACTACTAACATACTAACATACTAAACTACTCAAATACTCATCTACTCACTTATCCGCTTCTCCCATCACCGGGTCGATGCTTCCGATGATTGCAACAACATCGGAGACGAGATGGCCTTTCAGCAAAATCGGTAATGCTTGAATATTAATAAACGACGGTGAGTGAATCTTCAATCGCCACGGAGAACCTTGCCCGAGACTCGAAATATAAAAACCTAACTCGCCTTTTGAATTTTCGATTGCCTGATAAATTTCGCCAACGGGCGGGTTAATTCCGAAATTAATTAGCATAAAATCGTGGATGAGTTCTTCCATCTTGCCGTAAATTTTCTCTTTTTGGGGAAGAACTTTCTTCGGCAAAGCTGCATTGATGGGACCTTTCGGCATTTTGTCTATTGCTTGATGTATAATCTTTACGCTTTCCTTCATTTCTTGGAGACGTATATAGAAACGTGCAAGTGAGTCGCCGTCTTCGTAAACGGGAATATCAAAATCTAATTCAGGATATACAAGGTACGGTTCATCCCGGCGTAAATCGTGCGCGACTCCCGATGCTCGCAAGATTGGTCCTGTTAATCCCATCGCAATTGCGTCGTGTTTCGAGATAACTCCGACGCCTTCGCATCTTTGAATAAATATTCTGTTCTTCAGCAAAAGGCGTTCGATTTCATCTAACTTGCCGGGAAATTCTTCTAAAAAGCTTTTCAGCGCACCGATTGCTTCTTCGGACATATCGTTTGCCAAACCGCCGATACGCGTAAAACTCGTGGTGAATCGAACTCCAGCAAAAATATCCTGAATATCTTGTAGTTTTTCTCTTTCCCTGAAGCACCAAAGAAGCACGGTTAATGCGCCAACATCCATCGCTGTAGAGCCAACCGCTACCAGATGAGACATGATTCTTGCCATTTCAGCAATGACCACTCTGATGAATTGCGCCCGTCGCGGCGCTTCGATACCCGCTAATTTTTCGACAGCCAATACATAAGCAACGTTATTTGCCAACGGGGATAAATAATCTAATCTATCAGTGTACGGTATATACTCGTGAAAAGTCATATTCTCTGCTAACTTTTCATAGCCGCGGTGTAAATAACCGACATCGGCTACGGAGCCGAGTATCGTTTCACCGTTTAATCGAATAAGCAAACGCAGCACACCGTGAGTTGCAGGATGTTGAGGTCCCATATTCAACACCATCTCGTTCTCGATTGGGTCATCGAAGTAAACCGATACGTCTTGGCTTTCGAGAGCTTCTAGTATTTTACTTCTTGTGGATTTTTCTTTGGTATCTATCATAGGAAAATTTTGCAATATGGATTACTTGTACGGAAGCGGTATCGAACCCGGGATTCCCATTAACGGAAATTCTTTTCTTAACGGATAATGTTCGAATTCTTCGGGCATGTAAATTCTACGAAGGTCGGGATGTCCATCGTATATTATTCCGAAAAAGTCGTACACTTCTCTCTCGGGCCAATTAGCGCCGGGCCAGATATTTACTACAGATGGAACGTGTAGGTCTGATTCGTCAACTTTTACTTTCAAAAGGAATCTGAATTTATTCTTCAAGGAATAAAGATTATAAACCACTTCGAAGCGAGATTCGGGCCTGTTATAATCTACGCCGACGACGTCTTTACACATCTCAAAACTTAATTCGAAATCGTCCCGCAAGAAAGTACAAATGTCGAGAAGCTTTTCCTTTTTGATTTCTACGGTAAGGTCACCCTGAAATTCTTTTTTGGACACAATAAATGAGCTGAACTTATTTGTAAGTTTGTCTAATAAAGCTTGTTTAATATTTTCCATACTTTATGCTTTGGTAAATATTTTTTTGGCTTGCGTTAGAGTTTCGCCTCGTTGAATTTTATCCTGAAGTTGTATTAGAGCTTTGAGAACGGAATCAGAACGCGGTGGACAACCGGCTACATAAATATCTACCGGTAAGAACAAATCTATACCTTGGACAACAGAATATGTACGATACATACCTCCCGAAGATGCGCACGCGCCCATAGATATTACCCATTTAGGGTCGGGCATCTGGTCGTAAATTTTACGAACAACTTTCGCCATTTTATATGTAACAGTACCCGCTACTATCATAACATCGGATTGACGTGGTGAGAAGCGGAATACTTCGGACCCAAAACGCGACACGTCGAATCTTGGTCCAGCGAACGACATCATTTCAATTGCGCAACAGGATAAACCCATCGGCATGGGCCAGAGTGAGTTCTTCCTCGACCAATTTATTAAAGCTTCTAATTTCGTTGTAAAAAAACCTTCACTTTCTATTAATCCCATCGTAGTGCACCTTTTTTCCAAATATAAAAGAAACCGATCATTAAAATTCCTAAAAATATAAAAATTTCAATAAAACCTAACCATCCCAATTCAATTAAATTTACAGCCCAAGGATATAAGAAAACAATTTCTATATCGAATATAATAAATAGCATAGCGACCAAAAAGAATTTCACCGAAAAGCGTTCATGGGCAGTACGAACAGGCTCCATACCGCTTTCGTAGGTAGTAAGTTTTTCTTCTGTCGAATTTTTCGGACCGAACCACTCGTTTGTTTTGCTCATTACAAAAGCGAATACCGCTGCGATTGCAACCACAATTCCTATTGGGATATAATTTTCAATCATATCGTATATAATTCTTTCAAATAATTTGACTCAAATTTATTGAAAAGATAGCAGAAAGGCAAATTATGAAAAGATTTTAGATTTCGGTTGACGACTCCCTAAGGGATCGTAAATCGACTCGTCGAGATTTTAGATTTTACTTCGTATGGCTGAAACTGTTCATTATTCAACATTGGATATTCGATATTCATTATTGAGACAACCTCACAACATCTCAATCTTTTCTCTTTTTCTAATCAAAGATGTTTCATACCCGTCAACCAACATCTCAGCCGGTCGGGGTCGTCCATTATAATTTGATGAGAGCACATATCCGTACGCGCCCGCGCACATTATCGCTAAATAGTCATCGCTTTTTACAAAAGGTAAATTTCTATCTATTGCAAAGAAATCTCCCGTCTCGCACAGTGGTCCAACAACATCAACTATTTCAATTTGAACACTTTCGAAATTTAATGGAATAATTTGATGATAAGATTTGTATAAGCTCGGCCTTAGCAAATCATTCATCCCTGCATCGGTTATTATGAATATTTTTTCATCTGTTACTTTGCGGTAAAGAACTTTAGTTATCAAAATTCCGGGATGAGCAATAATCGACCTGCCCGGCTGTATCAGTATTTTGCAACCGGTTTGCTTCAATATTGGAAGCGCTGCCTCTATAAGTTCAACCGTTGTGAACTCTGTACTGTCGGCATTCTCGACCGGTAACTGTGGATGACTTATAAAATCCTGATATTGCACACCAAACCCGCCGCCGAAATTTACGTGATGAACGGGAATACCAACCGACCTCAACTCATCCACCATAGATACGACAGACTTTGCCGCTGAGATGAACGTCTCTTTATCAGTGATTTGGGAACCTATGTGCGTATGAATTCCGAGGACTTCTATATGAGAAAGTTTCGCAGCATTCAGAAGAATTTCTTTTGCTTTCGACTTATCGATACCGAACTTGTTATGTTTACGCCCGGTGGTGATATATCGATGAGTCCCGGCTTCGATATCGAAGTTTACACGGAGCAATATTCGGGCAATCTTCTGTTTTGTGGATGCAATACGTTGTATTAAATCGATTTCTTCGACCGATTCCCCGTTAAATGATAGAATATCAGTGTCGAGCGCATACTCAATTTCATCGGCGCGCTTCCCTACCCCGCTGAATGTTATCTTCGAAGGCGGAAAACCTGCTTTGAGCGATAAATATAATTCGCCCGCAGATCCAACATCGGAGCCAATCCCTTCATCAGCGATGATTTTTAATATCTCGACATTCGCATTTGCTTTGACAGCAAAACAAGAAAGATGATCGACACCCTCAAAAGCATTTTCGATATGCCGGCAATGGTCGATTACAGATTGTTTGTTGTAAACATAAAGCGGTGTTCCATATTCACTTGCCACATCTTGCAAGCGAACATCTTCGCACCATAATTCATTATTTTTGTATTTGAATTCGTACATAGTAATTATTTTAAGTTTAGAAATTCATCGTCACCCTTCTCTACGAGACCGTAGGTCGTCTTCGCTTCGCTCAGACTCCGCTCAGAGTGACGGTACTTCCTACCGTTTCAAACATTTCCAAAAAACTCATCGTGAAGAACCCGTACGGCTTTATCAACATCACTCTCGTTAACAACAAGTGTGAGATTAATATCGGATGCACCTTCGGAAATCATCTCGATGTTTATGTTCAGCTTAGCGAGAGCTGTAAAAGCCCTTGCCGCAATTCCTGGCGTCTTTTTCAAACCTTCGCCGACTATACAAACTATACCTTTACTTTTCGCAATTCTTATTTCACCGATTTGATCTAAATCGATCTTGATTTTTTCGAGGTCTTTATCGTTATCGATCGTCAGGGATACACTGACTTCCGAGGTCGAAACAACATCAACGCTCTTTTCATGATCTGCAAATATGGAAAATAATTTAGCCAAAAAACCGTGCGCCAAAAACATCCTTGAGGAAGCAATATTGATAACTATTATCCCCTTCTTTGATGCGATGGATTTAACAACAGTTTTATCGTCTGAATCTCCCGTTTTTAGTATGAGTGTGCCTTCAACCTCAGGTCTGCGTGAGTTTAATATTTTTACAGGAATATTTTTTTGAACAGCAGGCAGAATAGTATTCGGATGAAGTATTTTAGCTCCAAAATAAGCCAGCTCCGATGCTTCATTAAAACTCAGTTTTCGAATAAGTCTTGCTTCATGTACAATACGCGGATCGGCGCTCATCATTCCGTCAACGTCCGTCCATATTTGTATAATTTCGGCATTTAAGACAGAACCAAATAGAGCAGCGCTGTAATCAGAACCGCCGCGACCGATTGTTGTGGTTATTCCTTGCTCCGTTGCGCCAATAAAACCCTGAGTTATCACTACCTGATTATTTTCTAAAACAGGAAGGAAATATTTTTTTGCTCGTTCTTCAATTTTGTCAACCAACGGTTTTGCGGAACCGAAATATGAGTCGGTAATCATCACTTTTCGAGCATTAACCAAACTTGATCGTATGCCTGATACCTCTAACGCAGAGTGTATAATCAAAGATGAAAGCCGTTCTCCATAGCTTGTTATTAGGTCAAGCGTTCGAGACGTCAATTCACCCAGAAGATTCACTCCCCTCACGATGTTTTTAATCTCGTCGAAATATTCTTCTATTTTTCTATTTACTTCAGCCAGCCGATTTTCTTTTAATAACTCATCGCTAATATTTATGTGTCGCTTTTTTAGCGATTCGACAATGTTCATTGCATCTGATTCTGACCCATCTTTTACAGTGTGGGCGCATCGAATCAATTCATTCGTAACTCCTGAACAAGCAGAACCCACAACTATTATTTGTTTTGGGAGTTCTCGTCTAACTATTTTGATTAAACGGTGAATTGCATTGGCATCTTCGACTGAGGTGCCGCCGAATTTCATAATATTCATTTGTTCATTTATCCATTGATTCATTTTCTCATCGACTCATCTGTTCATTGTTTCAATGATCCATTACTCCAAACCTCCATCGATTTAATTTTTCCAATCTTTTAAATCTTTCAATCTTTTAATTTTGCAATCTTGCTATCTCTTACAACTTCTCCAAAATATAATCCGTTATCATCGTATATAATTGCAGCCGCACAATCCCTCCTGCAACTCCGTGTGTCCCTCCGGGATAGAAGGCAGTTTGGAATTGTTTGTTGTGCTTTTGAAGTTCGCTGACGAGTGCAATTGTGTTTTGCCAGTGGACGTTATCGTCGGCTGTGCCGTGAATGATGAGCAAATTTCCTTTTAATTTACTTGCGTGCGTAGTTGAGGCGCCATCTCTGTAACCATCAGGATTTAATTCGGGTGTTTGCATAAATCGTTCTGTGTAGATCGTATCGTAAAACTTCCAATCGGTAACGGGGGCAACCGATACGGCGGTCTTAAAGACATCAGCGCCGAGCAGTATCGACATACACGCCATATATCCACCGTAACTCCATCCCCAAATTCCGATGCGCGAAACATCTACATACGGAAGCGATGCCAAATATTTTGCGCCTTCTATTTGATCGGTTGTTTCCCATTTACCCAAATTTTTGTAAGTGATGCTTTTGAAAGCTTTCCCTCTTCCGCCAGTTCCCCTCCCATCAACGCTAACGATGATATAACCTTTCTGCGTCAATAAAGTGTACCAGAGAATATTTCTATCCCACTCATTCAAAACAGTTTGCGATCCTGGACCACCGTACACATACATCAGAACGGGATATTTTTTTGTCGGATCTCCGCCAGAGGTCAACGACTCGACTCGTCGAGCGGATCCGCCTTCGGCGGAAAAATCCACAGGTTTCATCATCCAGCCGTTCAATTCAACGCCGTCGATTGTGTTGAATTTGAAAAATTCCCTTTGGCTTAATCGATACTCATCGTAAGCAGGGACTCTATTTTCTTCCACCTGTCGAATTAA
>JAHJRJ010000106.1 GCA_018830765.1 Bacteroidota bacterium
CCTGCTTCAACGCTTGCACGAACGGCTGCTACATCACCACCCACCAATACAATGAATTTGCCGGAACATATACTTCGCATCACGAGAAGTTCTACTTCCGATGTTTTGAGCATTGTATCAGCCACTTCGAAGCCAGCCGCGACACTCGATAATTCTACAAGTCCAATTGAATTCATTTCTATCATAAAAATTTTCCTTAGTTTAAAGTCAAATAAATTGATTCATTTTATCATTTGTTCATTGCTCCATTGATTCAATAGTTCACTGAGCCAATGTTTCAATGATTCAATCATTACAATCTTTTTAATTATTCCAATTATTTAAATCTTTGCTATCACAATTTCAGCATCGATTTTAGTCACAACGCCGTCGATGCTGGAGTGAATTTTGGCGCCTAATTTCCCAGCCGGTATGTCACCAATTAATTGTCCGGATTTTACTTCCTTGCCTACTTCAACCACAGGAATTGCCGATAACCCGATATGCTGCGATAATGGAATTCGAACAAGTTTCGGTGAAAATTTGATATCCACAAAGTGAGCAGGAGCGTCGTAATCGGCAATTCCAAGCTTTTTAACGAGTTGTTTCAGTGGAACGTGCCTGCCGTGGATTAACGGGTGGACCCTTAATTCTTTTTGTCCACTCCATTTTATTCCTTTATCTCTCAAATCAGCTTTTGCTTTATCGCACGCTTCTTTAGGATACAACTCTTCGGGACACGCATAAAGAGTGCAGAGTCCGCACGCACAGCAAAGCTGTGCATACTGATTCCATATTGCTTCACCTGTAACGGTAAAGCCGAGACTCCGCATAACTTTGTGTGGTTGAACGTCGTAGCCGAGCAGGTATCGCGGACAAAACTCTGTGCAGTAGCTGCACTGGTCACAAGCCGACTTGCCAATACGATGCATCGATGATTCGGTTAAACTTTTTCTCTTAACGAGGCGATGATTAGTAGGGAGAACGACTAACCCTGCGCAAGTTTTTGTTATCGGCTGAGACATATCGGTTTCTAATTTGCCCATCATTATACCGCTGACGAAAACAGCAAATTCGGAAACTGTTGCACCACCCGCTGCCGCAATCGCTTCAGCGTAACTTAATCCTATCGGAACTTTAAACGTGCAAGGATTTTTAACTGCACCGACAATCGATACATATTTATCGGTAACAGGAATACCTTCGGATGCCATGTAAGCATTACGCAGCGTTTCGACGTTGTTCACAACGATACCTACATCTAACGGGATACCTTGCGGTGGAATCAATCGCTTAGTCGTTTCATAGACAAGAACATACTCGTCGCCGGTAGGGTAGTAGTCGCCTGACCAACGTAATTCGATGCCCGTGTTTTCGGCTGCCTTCTTGATGCCGAATAGATGTTCTTCGTTTTTTTTCTTAACGCCGAGTAACGCTTTCTTTGACCCGGTCGAAACTAACCACTGAATAAGTCCGCTGACAACCGCTTCTGGTTCATAAATCATCAACTCCAAATCTTTGTGTAGAAGCGGTTCACACTCGGCGCCGTTTGCAATTACGTATTCAACTTTTGAGGCTGCTTTTACGTGGGCGGGAAATCCCGCGCCGCCGCATCCAACAACACCGCCGTTTTTTATTCTGTCGATATAATTCAAACTAATTTATCTCCTAATATTTTTGCGGGGATTGCCCGCGATATTTCAGCATACCGAGCACTGTCGATGTTGACGAGAATGACATGTTGCTGTACTGGTTGAGCGATCAAAAGCGGAGAGTCCCGTCCCGAATGCCTTCGGGACGGGATAAACTCCGAGCAGAGAGTGGATAGAAAGATTCGATTTAATTTGTAATTTGTCATTTGTGGTTTAGTATTGAATACTAACATACTTATTTCCTACTTATCTACTTTCTTCTTCAACTCCGCCAACTTCTTCAACGCATCTAAGGGAGTCAATTTATCAATATCAATCTTCTTGATTTCATCTCGAAGCTTGTCGTCTCTCATCTCGAAGAGTGTCAGTTGCATCTCCGTGGAGCCTATTCGTCCTTTCACCCTTTCACCTTGACTGTCATTGTGCAAAGTTAATTCCGAACCTTCAAGGTTTTTTAGAATATTTTTCGCTCTCTCCGTCACTTCATCGGGTAAACCTGCCATTTGAGCTACTTGGATGCCATAAGAGTGGTCGGCAAAACCGGGAGTTACTTTATGTAAGAAAATTACTTTGTCGCCGTATTCACGCACGTCCACTTTGTAGTTTTTGATTCGAGGATATAGATCCGCTAGCTCGTTTAATTCGTGATAGTGTGTGGCGAACAATGTTTTCGCTCCGATGTGGTTGTGGAGATATTCCGTTAAAGCCCAAGCTATACTGATACCGTCGAATGTGCTTGTGCCTCGTCCAACTTCGTCCAATAGAATCAGACTGTTTGTAGTAGATGTGTTTACGATATGAGCGGCTTCGTGCATCTCAACTAAAAAGGTGCTCTCACCCGATGCAATATTATCGCTCGCTCCAACACGTGTAAAAATTTTATCCACGATTCCGATTGTAGCTTTCTTAGCCGGCACAAAGCTTCCTATCTGAGCCAGTAAAACAATTAAACCAACTTGTCGCAAGTAGCTCGACTTGCCGCTCATATTCGGTCCGGTGATTATCAGTATTTGATTTTCTTCATTATCTAAATAAGCATCGTTCGGTGTGTATTGATCGCCGGGAGGAAGCAATTTTTCGATTACGGGATGTCTGCCTTCGATAATTTCAAGTTTAGTTCCGTCGTTAACCTCAGGACAAGTGTATTCATACTCGGTTGCGGTTTCAGATAGCGATACAAATGTATCAAGCGTTGCAATGAAGTGAGCATTCTTCTGAATAGTTTCCGCATGATCGGCGGCTTTCAACCTGATGTCGTTGAATATTTGTGTTTCGAGTGCGAGGATTTTCTCCTCAGCGTTGAGTATTTTTTCTTCGTATTCTTTGAGTTCAGGGGTGATATAACGCTCGGCATTCGTAAGGGTTTGTTTCCGTATATAATCGCTCGGAATTTTTTCCTTGTGCGTATTAGTTACTTCGATGTAATAACCGAAAACATTGTTGAAGCCGATTTTTAACGAGTTGATTCCAGAGCGTTCGCGTTCTTTTTGCTGCTGTTTTGCAATCCAATCTTTTCCGCTGAAAGCAATCTCTCTTAATTCATCCAACTCAACGCTGCATCCCTTTTTTATCACGCCACCGTCGGTTAATGCGAGCGGTGGTTCGTCGGTTATTGTTTTAGATATTTCTCCTATCAATTCCTTCAACGGCGTCAAACCATTGTGTATTTCTGATAAACGTTCCGATTGCACGTTTACGATCGCTGATTTCAGGTTTTCAACTTCGGATAAATTTGCTTTTAATGCTATTAATTCTCTAGGATTCGACCTGGCTGTGCATATTTTCGTAATGAGCCGTTCTAAATCGCCGAAGCGTGTCATTATTGAGCTGATTTTTTTTCGGATGTCTTGTTTTTTTGTTAGCTCGCTTACAGCTTCCAATCTTGCTTTAATCGACTCAACCGATTTTTGCGGTTGGTTAATCCACTTCTTCAGTAAACGTCCACCCATTGGCGTTTTTGTTCTATCTAAAACCCAGAATAGTGTGCCTTCTTCCTTACCTTCGATAGATTTTGTGATTTCTAAATTACGTTTTGTCGATGGGTCGAGAATAATATAATCGTTCGTATTATGAGGGAAAATACGTTTGATGTGAAGGAGGTTTGTCTTTTGAGTTTCTTGCAAATAATTCATTACCGCGCCGGCAGCGGCAATGCCGGTTCTAAAATCTTCCACCCCGTAACCTTTAAGAGTTTGAGTTTTAAAATGATTTATAAGCAACTCATAACCGTAATCGTAGTTAAAAATCCAATCATCTAATTTTGTGTAGATACCTTTAAAACTATCTTTCAAAATACTTTTAATTGATTCGTAATCTCTTTTTTGAACAAGAATTTCAGAAGGGTTAAATGATTGAATTTGATCTTTTAAATTCCTTAACGAAAATTCGCTTACTCCGAATTCAGCAGTCGAAACATCAACGAAAGCAAAACCGACAGTGTCGTTGCTCGTGATGATAGGGGAGGGGAAATGAATTGCAGCTAAATAATTATTCTGTTTTAATTCCAATACTTTATCTGAGAATGAAACGCCGGGAGTAACGACTTCTATAACGTCCCGCTTGACTATGCCTTTAGCGAATTTTGGGTCTTCGAGTTGTTCGCATATCGCCACGCGCTTACCTGCTTTTAGAAGTTTCGGTAAATAAGTATCGAGCGCGTGATAAGGGAATCCGGCGAGTGGGGTTTCGCCCGCTGGTCCATTACCCCGTTTGGTAAGCGTAATACCCAAAACTTTTGCGGTGGTTATGGCGTCGTCGTCGAACGTTTCGTAAAAATCGCCCATACGGAAAAGCAATATCGTATCGGGATATTTCGCCTTAACTTGCTGATACTGTCGCATCAGTGGTGTGATTTTTATGTCTTTTGTAGATTTTTGTTCTGCCAGACTCATTTTATAAACTAAATATTTAACATTCTCTATGCTCAGCGCTCTAAGCTCTTTGCTCCTAAAATAAACGCAAATTCGCTCTCAAAAACAATTTTTGCTTTCCTTCTCAATTTTTCTTAATATCATTTCATCATGTCTCGATTTAAACTTTACATAGAATACGAAGGCACGCGCTACAGCGGCTGGTAAATCCAGAAAAATGCTCGCACCGTACAGGGTGAAATCCTTGGGGCAGCAATAAAAGTCTTCAATTTGAAGTTAAAACTATGATCGCTCCTGAGATAAACATAGTTGAGGTAGAAAAATCAGGCAAGGATTTCCACGCGCGCCACGATGCGGTAGGAAGAAGCTACTTATATCAAATATCCCGGCGCAGAACAGCTTTCGGCAAACGTTACGTGTGGTGGATTAAAGATATTCGAAGGTATGAAGAATTTGCAGTCGTTCACGGCCGATGACCCCGAAGAAAAATCTACAAAGGTATTGATTGAGGAAATTGAGATGAAGGAATTATTATTGTAGAAGTTGGAAGGGGAAAACTAACACTTGATAAAGTTCAACATTATTATAAAGGCGACAAGAAATTACAAACATTAGCATGAATATTTACGGAATAATAATTCTTTCAGCGTTGTTGTTAGAATATCTTTTAAGTCTGTTCGCCGATTTACTTAATCTAAGAACTCTAAAATCAGGTCTGCCGAAGGAATTCGATGGAGTTTATGATTCAACGACCTATGAAAAATCCCAAGCTTATACGAGAACACATACCAAATTCGGAATTGTAGAATCGACATTCAGTTTAATTGTTACGCTTATCTTCTGGTTTCTCGGCGGGTTCAATTATCTCGATTTGATTGTCCGGGAATGGCAGCTTGGAAGTATTTTTACAGGTTTAGTTTATGTAGGTATTTTGGTTTTGGTCAGGTCTGTTCTTTCACTTCCGTTCAGCATTTACTCCACTTTCGTAATCGAAGAACGTTTTGGTTTTAATAAGACAACACCTAAAACATTTGTGTTGGATATTATCAAGGGATTATTGTTGGCAGCAGTTTTAGGTGGTCTGCTTCTTATGGGAATATTAGCTTTGTTCGAATATGCAGGCACAATGGCTTGGCTTTATTGTTGGATTGCTGCTTCGTTGTTTACACTTTTCGTTCAGTTCATCGCACCGACGTGGATAATGCCGCTGTTCAATAAATTTACTCCACTTGAAACGGGAGAATTGAGGGAAGCAATTTTAGCTTACGCAAAATCAGTAAATTATTCTTTGCAGGGTGTTTATATGATGGATGGTTCAAAGCGGTCGAGTAAATCGAATGCTTTCTTCACGGGATTTGGGAAGAATAAACGCATAGCGCTCTTCGATACGTTGATACAAAAACACACTGCTGCTGAGTTAGTGGCAGTTATCGCACACGAGATTGGTCATTTCAAGAAGAAACATATTATACAAGGAATGGCCATCGGTATTTTACATATTGGAGTTATGTTTTACTTGTTATCGGTTTTTGTAACGCATCAGGGTTTGTTCGAAGCGTTTTATATGGATAATGTTTCTGTTTATGCGGGATTGCTTTTCTTTGGGTTATTATTTACGCCACTCGAATTTTTACTTTCTTTAGCAATGAATGCGTTATCGCGGAAGAATGAATACGAAGCTGACAAGTTTGCGGTCGAGACGACCCAACACCCAGAATCTTTTATTGATGCACTGAAGAAACTTTCGAGGGATAATCTTTCGAATTTAACTCCGCATCCGTTTTATGTTAAGATGAACTACTCTCACCCGCCGGTTGTTGAGAGGATTAGAGCAATTAAGGATTTAGATTTCAGATTGTAGATTTGATCCGCCTTCGGCGGATTGGAATTTGAAACAAACAAGGATTGTAGCACGAGATTCATCTCGTTGATCTGTTTTTTTGTTGAATTCAAGATAACCTAGGATAGGTGTTAAAATTTTCTGAAAATTCTATTGACTTAAAAAAAATGATATTGTATATTTAGACGTATTTAAGACAAATAAACCCCGAATTATTCGGGGTAAACGAAGTTCGCCTATTATACCGAAATCGGAATATAGACGAAGTTCATTAATTCACTAGTTAGCCGCCATTTTGCTGAAGGAATATAATATGGTTATAAGAGAAATACAAACAAATGATGCTGAGGCATTTTTGAACCTCTGTCATAAACTGGATAAAGAAACTCAGTTCATGATGCTTGAGCCGGATGAAAGAACGACTACAGTCAATGAGCAATTCGCTCAAATAGAGAATATCATATCAAAAGATAACCAAACAATTCTTGTTGCCGAGCATAATAACCAATTGATTGGCTATATTCGGGCAGATGGCGGAAGATACAAAAGAAACAGACATAGTGGTTACATTGTGATGGGTATCCTTCAATCTTTCATTGGACAGGGTATTGGGACTATGCTGTTGAGAGAATTGGAAAGATGGGCTATCGAAAACAAAATTCATCGTTTAGAGCTAACCGTTATGGTTCATAATGAGGCAGGACTTGCCCTATACAAGAAGATGGATTTTGGAATTGAAGGAACGAAAAAACATTCTCTTTTCATCAATGGTTCTTATGTTGATGAATATTACATGGCTAAGTTGTTATCTTGAAAGTGATGCAAACGGCAGATAACAGCGGATAAAAGGATTCGCTATGCTTCGTCCAAATTGCCTTCGGCAACTTCTTTTATCTGCAAACGTTATACGGCACGCGGCTGGAGCTTAAATCGAAAACCTTAACTTAGTTTCTGATAACTGATGCAATTTGTGCCTTTGACCCCTGAACGGCAACGGCAATACGCCGCACTGGGCAGACTTGTCGTCAACATGGGAACACTTGACTTCCAGCTTATGATAGCGTTGAAAATGGTTGCAGGCGAAAGCACGGATACGCTCTTGAGAGTGCTCGACTCAGTTTTTGCTTACAAGGTCAGGGATGCTCAGCTGCACAAAGAATTCAACGATATCATTAGGAAGCTGAGAGATGTCAACACCCGAAGGAACCAGCATATCCATGCTCTATGGTTCATAACCGACAAGTCTACCGCTCATAAGGTCAGGTTCATAAAGGGCAAGAAAGGTCAGCCAATCGAGTGGGATTCGATAAATGTTGACGTGACCGAAATAGAGAAGCTTGCGGACGAAATCCTATACGCCACAAGCGAATTGGAAAAGTTTACCAGATCCCACTTCAAAATATAAGCACTTTGGTTCACGTGATAAACACGGCTGCGCGGCGCATAACAAGCAAAACACTGACGCTCTGTTTGTTGGTAGAAGATTATTGTCGCCGCTCAATGGCACGCCTTAACAAAAAATTGATTGTTCATAGTTCGGCGTGCCGCTGCGTGGTACGGCGAAACGTTAGGCGAAAACAGGGTGCGTGATGACCGCAATGAAAAAGGAATACTCCAACATTCAAGAACTGATCGGCAACGAGTTGCTCAGACGTGAACACGGACCGACAAGAGAACTCATTGCAAGACTACGAAACATAAGAAGGCAGGGCTACTTTACCAAAAGTCAATTCCTTCAAATGTGTCACTGGAAGGGTCCACGCCCTCTGAAACATTACAAGTCCAACAGTGAAGATCTTGTAGTTTTAGTCTCTAAGAAGGTTCTCGCGACCGAATACGAAAAGAGACGAATCGAGTTATTATCCAGTCTCAAAGGTGTAAGCATCCCAGTGGCGTCAGCAATACTTATGCTAATTGATCCCAAGAAATATGGTGTCATCGATATCAGAGTGTGGCAACTCTTGTATTTGTATGGTTCTGTAAAGACCAAACCCGATGGCAAGAATTTTTCCATTGCAAACTGGTACACCTATTTGATGAAAATCCGATATTTCGCTAGTAGGTTCAATGCATCGGCGCGTCAAATCGAACGTACCCTGTTTGAGTATCACAAGACAATACAAGAAGGAAATCTTTATGATTGATTCCACGCTCCCTGCTTCGCCTAACACGCCCAACACCGACGCTCTGTTTGTTGGTAGAAGATTATTGTCGCCGCTCAATGGCACGCCTTCACAAGAAATTAGTCGTTAGTAGTTCGGCGTGCCACTGTGTGGTGCCGCAAAACGTTAGCCGTAATGCCGGTGCCCATGAAAAAACTTTAGAAGATTTTAATGGAGTAAGTAATGAAAAATCGAGATCATCAGAAAATCGAGGAGAGCCGTATGCCAATCTAAGTACCGTTCCACCTTTGAATCCCAAGGCTGAACTCCATTCTTCATTACTGAGCTCATTCAATACAATGAGTTCCCAGAATTCACGAATAATTCGCTCAGGTGCAATCTTTAGTTCTGAAGAAAATATTTGGAGTTGTGTCTTTTCCACTGATTCTAAGTTCTAAACAAATTTGTTAAGATTTCAGGAACACACAATAATAAGAAAAATTAAGGTAAAGTCAAA
>JAHJRJ010000107.1 GCA_018830765.1 Bacteroidota bacterium
AAAAGTTATTGAGAACATAACTCGATGCGGTGGCGACCTCAATAAGCACCATCAAGTCGAATTTTTCATTTATGTACCTAACGAAGAAGATGCATATCGGGCTGCTGCAATAATTCAAAAAGTAGGTTTTGAAGTTGAGGTTTCTCAAAGTGGATCAGATTCGGATTGGCTTTGTTTGGCAACAATGAAAATGAAACCAAAACTCTCAGATATTACAAAAATAAGCATGTATTTAGCAAAACTTGCAGAGTCATTCGGTGGTAATTATGACGGTTGGGAAACGCCTATAGATTTCTAATAAAATTTTTTATATTTCATGTGCAAAACAACCCGAAAGGATTATCCAATAAATGAAAAATATTAGTTTGGCTTTTTTAACTTTATTATTAACAGTCGCTATGTCAGAATCTCAATTAAATACGAACTCGAACAAACCACCCGTTGCAAATAAAATTGCTAAAGTGGATACGACTCATGACGATGTTAGAGTCGATAACTACTATTGGCTGCGAGATAAATCGAACCCAGAAGTTATTGCTTATCTTGAAGCTGAAAATAAATACACCGGAGAGATGATGAAACCGGCGCAAGCTCTGCAAGAAACGATCTACAACGAAATACTCCGCCGCACAAAACTTACAGACCTTAGTGTTCCTTACAAGCTTGGTGATTACTGGTACTACGCACGGACAGAAGAAGGCAAGCAATACCAGATTTATTGCCGTAAGTACAAAAGCATCGAAGCCGAAGAACAAATCACTCTCGATCTGAACAAGTTAGCAGAGGGCCATAAGTTTTTAGGATTAGGCGCTTATGACGTGAGCGACGACGGCAATTTACTTGCTTATTCATTAGACACGACAGGTTTTAGAGTTTACAATCTTTACATTAAAAATTTAATAACCGGCGAATTATTACCTGACAATGTGGGCGCTATTACTTCAGTCGAGTGGGCTGCCGACAATAAAACACTCTTTTATGTAAAAGAAGACGCCGCCAAAAGACCTTACAGACTTTTCCGGCACGTGTTAGGTGACAAGAATGATGAATTGATCTTCGAGGAAAAAGACGAATTGTACAGAATCTATACATACCGGTCCAAAGATAAACAATTTGTTTTCTTTGCATCCGCAAGCTCAATCACATGCGAAGTCAGTTATCTATCCAGCGACAAGCCGAACGAATCATTCAAACTTATACTTCCGCGGGAAGTAGAGCACGAGTATTCAGTTGACCACCGTGAGGGACTTTTTTACATCCGAACTAACAAGAACGCGAAAAACTTCCGTCTTGTAACAGCACCTGTTTCCAGTCCAACCAAATGGAAGGAACTTATTCCACACAGGAAGAATATAAAATTAGAGAATATAAATCTTTTCAAAGCTTATGCTGTTTTCACCGAACGTGAGAATGCTTTAATTACATTCAAAGTATTAGATTTCAGAACAAACAAAACGAAGACGATAAAATTTCCCGAACCAGTTTACTCGGCTTTCCCCGCAACCAACCCCGAATACAACACAAAGTTGTTTAGGTATAGTTATCAATCATTTATAACGCCGAGTTCGGTTTTCGATTACGATATGGAGAAGGGAATAAGCAAACTTCTTAAACAGACTAAAGTATTAGGCGGTTACGATCCCAAGCAATACGTATCGGAACGAATTTATGCCAAGGCATCGGACGGGAAGAGAATCCCTGTTTCGATCGTCTATAAAAAAGGAATTAAGAAAAACGGAACTAATCCTCTACTGTGCTACGGATACGGCGCCTATGGAGCTTCGATGCCGGTTGCTTTTAGCATACCCCGTTTAAGCTTACTCGACAGAGGTGTGGTTTATGCTTTGGCACATATACGCGGAGGCGGCGATTTAGGTGAAGAGTGGTACGACGACGGTAAGATGATGAAGAAAATAAATACATTCACCGACTTTATCGCTTGCACAGAACATTTGATAAAGGACAAATATACATCTCACGAAAAATTAGCAATTCAAGGAGGTAGTGCCGGCGGACTGCTGATTGGCGCTGTTCTCAATATGCGTCCCGACCTGTTTAAGGTTGCTCATATGGCAGTGCCGTTTGTTGATGTCGTCAACACTATGTTGGATGAATCGCTGCCGTTAACAGTCGGAGAATTCCTCGAATGGGGAAATCCGAAAATTAAAGAAGAGTACGAATACATCAAATCATATTGTCCATATACGAATATCGAGGCGAGAGCGTATCCCGACATTTTGATAACGACTTCGCTCAACGACAGTCAAGTAATGTACTGGGAGCCGGCAAAATATACCGCAAAAATGCATACGCTGAAGACAGATAATAATCTTTTACTGCTAAAAACAAATATGGGTGCAGGACACGGAGGCGCATCCGGCAGATACGACGCCTTTAAAGAACAAGCTTTTATTTATGCATTCATCTTACACGGATTAGGAATAATTCATTAAGAAAATAATCGCTCCAGCGAATAATAAACAAGAAATACGGACAAATTATGAAAACCAATATACAAGAGGTCAAAAGTAAAAAAGATTTGAAAAAATTCATTCGCTTCCCTTTTGACCTTTACAAAAATAATCCATATTGGATACCTCCGATGATACACTCGGAGCTGCAAACTTTCCAACCGAAAAAAAATCCCGCCTTCGATTACTGCGATGCTAAATATTGGCTGGCTTATCGGGAGAATATAATCGTCGGACGAATTGTGGGGATTATCAATCATCGCTCTATCGAAATTTGGAAAAAGAAAAACGCCCGGTTCGGATGGATTGATTTCATCGACGACTTTGAAGTGTCGAAAATACTTTTGGAAACCGTAGAAAATTGGGCAAAGTCTAAAGGGATGGAAGCTGTCCACGGACCGCTCGGCTTCACCGACATGGACCACGAGGGAATGTTGATAGAAGGGTTTAATGAATTAGGAACTCTTGCGACAATCTACAACCATACTTATTATCCAATACACATGGAAAGCCACGGTTATGTAAAAGACGCCGATTGGATGGAGTATGAGGTAAAAGTGCCCACGTCTATCCCTGAAAAAGCTGAAAAGATTGCACAAATTGTATTAGAACGAAAAAAGATTAAGGTTCTAAAATTCAAAAAGTCGAAAGACCTTCTACCTTATGCGCATAAATTATTCAAAGTGCTGAATGAATCTTTTGTGAATCTTTACAGCTTCGTATCATTAACAGATAAGCAAATAAATCTTTACGTGAAGCAATACTTTCCGAATATCGTTCCCGATTTTGTAAAAGTTCTCATTGACGAGAAGGACGAAGTTGCAGGATTCGTAATCGCTATGCCTTCGCTTTCAAGAGCTATGCAAAAAACAAAAGGTAGAATGCTGCCGTTCGGGTTCATACATTTTTTAAAAGCCTTGAAGAGCAATAAGTACATCGATTTATATTTGGGAGCGATACGACCAGATTTACAAGGTAAAGGCGCAGATGCGCTGCTGATGACAGAACTTGCGAAAACCTGCATTGAAAGGGGGATAATTTCAGCCGAGACAAATCCTGAACTCGAAGAAAACGTGAAAGTTCAAAGCCACTGGAAATACTTTGAATCGAGACAACACAAGAGAAGGAGATGTTATATTAAGTATTTAAGTAGATAAGTATTTTAGTACTTTAGTATTATTGGACATCCGACATTAAACATCGGACATCTGAATCGAATATCGAATAATGAACCCGCCTGACCCGCTCGACCATCGGGCGAGCCGTCGGGCAGGTACTAAATGATGAATTTCGAATGGAGTTTTAAGCGGAGAGAGAAAGAAAAAGAATTTCAAAAACAGAGTTTAAACACTCTGCGGACTTTGCGCCTACTCTGCGCTCTTTGCGGTTCACAAAGTATAGGTAAAAGAAAACACAAGAACGAATCGAAAAACTTAAAGTAGAAGGCAAAGACAAGAAATTTCGAATGACAAATGACGCAAAGGTTTGAGTTTAATTCAAAATTCGAATTTCGAATCTCTAATTCCGAAACAAATCCGAATTCCCGAAATCTTAATTCTTTTACATATAATTTCAAAGTGATATATCCCGAAAATTGCATTTGAGAAATCATTTAAAAGTTCGATCCCTGTAATCTATTGATATCGAACAATTTAAGGACACATTTTCTAATTGCATTGCATTAGAAAAAGTGAAATATTCTTTCGCTGCAAACCATTCAGCATC
>JAHJRJ010000108.1 GCA_018830765.1 Bacteroidota bacterium
ATACCATTAAAAAGTGGATTGAAATCTTCACCATTCAGATACTTAGAATTCGTAAATACAGGAATCGAATCGGCGCCTTTAATTTCAAACAAAGAATAAACGATTGTGTCGGGGATTGAAGTGTCATCGAATTTTACCACATAATTTTTATTTTCGACATAATTCGGGTCGATAACTTTCACCCATACTTTTCCGGTTGCAAATCCATTTAAGTGATCGATAGTATCTTTAATACCGGGTTCGGTGTAACCTGCAACCCTGGTTCCCGGTGTTACTGTTGCTGTGTTGACATCGAGTGTTATGTTACCAGCGAGGTCTCGCACTATTACCTTAGTGCATTCGGACGGGTATAAACCAATCGATGCATCGCCGCGGTCATAAGAAACAACAGCATAGTAGTAAGTTTGTCCATTATTAACATCATTGTCGACCCACGAGTGTTGCAGACCTTTATTATCGCCCATGTAGATTTTTACACCTTGATAATCTAATTCGAAGAAGCCTCCGACATTATTCCGAATATCAAATTGGGCTACCGGTTTCGATAATGTTGCATCTCCATACCCACTCGTAATAATTCTGGCGTCGAGAAATCCCGGGTCAGTACTTTTATAAATTTTATATCCTTCGAAGTCGTATTTTTGTAAAAATTGGTCGTAGGAATTTTCTGCCGATTTATCCCAATACAAAGTAACTTTACGGTTTCCCGGAATCGCTGTTAATACTGGCTTTTCCGGAGGGCGAGCAAAGTTGTAGTCGTTGTTGTATATATTTTTGACGACAGCGACATTCCTTTTTATATCTTCTAAGTTATTACCGAAAACTAAACCAAGAGAAAAGCGTTCGGTGCTTCCTGGGGGGAGAATAAATGGACCTGAACCAAACAAGAATGCTATATTCCCATTTCTCAGTCCATCGTCGAAATGACTGTAAGAAATTCTTTCCCAAATTTTATCGTCATCCCGGAAAAGGACTCCGGATCCGATAAAAAATGCATCGAATGCCGTAAGACCTATCTGGTCTGATTCATCTTTATCTGTCTTATCTATGTTAGGTTCACCTGGTTGACCCGTATCGATTAAACCGTATTTATTAACAGGATGAGTTGGTGCACCCGGTACAATACCCGGTAGCTGCCAACCGGATGTAGGTTTTCCATCTCCTTCACCAAAATCACCGGTTCCAGCTAAACCGTCTAAACCGACATCATCGGTATTCGGATTCCAATCATTATTATTATCAACTCCATCCTCACGCGATTCATCAATCATCTCGTCTATTCTTCCGTCGCCGTTGTTATCAATTCCATCGGCATATTTCATACCGATGTTCATCTCGGCTTCATCGATCAGTCCATTACCGTTATCGTCAATTCCGTTAGACGGCATTTCACCTACGATCATAACAGCTGTTATGAGCAGACTCTCTTCTTCTCCATCTCCGTCATCATCGATTCGATTATAAGCGTTTCCCGGACTTTCTAAAAAAGCATACCCTGCATATCCGGTAGGCTGCCAGCCGCCTTCTCCGATACCATCGTGATCCCAACTGTAAGCGATATCATTCTCGACATCAAAAGAAGCGTAATCATCGTTTGAATCATATTGACCGCCGACACCACAATCGACATACATTCCGAAAATTATTTTTGTATATTTTGTGGTGCTCTCGTTAGTAATATCGTAGTGCCAAAAAATCAAATCCTCCGATAAAACATTAGACCATTGGAATCCTCTTACAGCTACCTTAAGTCCTAAACCTCTGCGTGTTAAGTCAGTCGAATTGGGAAAAAAATTATGCCCGTCATCGCTATTATCATCCATAACAAAGAAGCTTTCTTGATCGGCGTTTGTTCTTTTACCGAAATATCCATTCCAGTAGCCATTCCATGAAGCATCTTTATCGGGCCAGGAAGAAGGCCAAGTAATTGGTTTGTCGCTCATTGCTATATGGTCTTGATTAGGGTTTGCATATCCGGGCCTGGGCTGCCATCCTCGCTCTACACCTGTTGGCGAAATGTCCATATTCTCACGGTAGCCAGCTTCAACTATTCGAATTACTTTTCCGGTAGCATCGGTAATCTCGGCAGCTACTATCGGAGTAATTCCATCCATATAAGAACGTCGTGACCCCTTAGGCCAAACTCCCGACGGCTCCCTACCCCACCAAGCAACCTCACCGAAATTGTAAAAAAGAGTCTCAACTAAATTGCCGTTGTGTATTCCTTCTTTTCTAAACTTTCGATTACCTCTTTGATCGGGCGGCACGTGTATTTGCGAGAAAACATTTTGATCTATGATTAGCAAAGTTAACATAAGGATTAGAAATTTATATCGTCGCATAAGCGGCCTCTTATATCTATTTAATATTTATCTTCAAACCGATTATTACTTTTCTGGGTTCAGAATAGAAATCGGGACGGATTAAAAACTCCGATAATGTATTAGGTCCTTGACCTTCCGGTGTATATTGACTAACCAACGAATAGCCGGCTCTTCCAGTATCTCGAAAAACCGATATCTCATTTTTTTTATCAAATAGATTATATACTTTTAAATATAAATTAAGAATTTGATTAAATAAGGCAAAATTTTTGTTAATTTGAAGGTCGATGTTAAATTTAGTCGGTTTACGGACACTGTTCTCAAAGCTAGTCTCGATTGATTGAATCTCGGGAGTGTAGGGAAAACCGCTTTCGTATTTTGCTATCAAACCGATAGTAAGGTCGTTTGGCTTTATGTAGAATGTGGAAAGATTGATGGTGTGTCTTTGATCCCAATCGAGCGGGATTACCTGTATGTTGGTTTTTTTGGGTGGGGAACTTTGAGCTCTATTAAAAGCATCATTCGGGTCGGTGGCATTACCTTCTGCAATCTGTAATGTGTAATCCAAAGTTGCAGAAATATAATCGGTGTCCGTCGGGCGTTTTGACAGTGAAACAGTGAACCCTTTTATCTTACCGTAATCACGATTCGAATAAATTGCGTAACGGTCGCTGCGGATATATGTATCGTGAATTTCAGTTCCTAATAAATTCGTTATATCTTTGTAATATCCTATTACTTCCAATTTAATTAAATCAAAAAAACTGTAATGTAGACCAACTTCGTATGCAACAGTCGATTGGGCTTTCAAGTCTGCATTGCCCATCAAAGTGTAAAGTCCGCCCGGACCTACACGGAAATTTGGATTGGCATATAAGTATTCTAATGGAGGAATTTGAAAAAAGTGTCCATAACTAAAATGAATGCTTCCGTTTACAGAAATTGGGAATGCTATACCAATTCGAGGACTCAGTTGGTGTTGTGATTTAGCTTTCTTCTTGACAGAGTTTTCCGGGTCTTTGGAATCTGTAGGAATCTTACCCCTCGAATTAAAATAATCGTAACGTAATCCGGCATTAACAATAATACTCTCGAATTCCAATTTATCCTGAATATAAAAAGCAAAGTCGAATGGTGTGTATTTAAAATACCCCTCGTTCAGATAGCGATTGTAATCGAATATTCTGATAGTATCTTTATATTTTGCCGTTTGATCATCTAGCTCTATTTTAGAAAATTTGAATTCAAATCCCATTTTAATTTCATTGTATTTATCGGCCTGACTCACTAAATCGCCCTTAATGATGTTAGTCGTCATACCTCTATTGTCGTGCACTATGTCTGTGCCGCCTGTTAAAAAGCTATAGCTTGTCAATTGTCTTAATAACTCAGGATTTACGTATCTCGGATCTTTTAAATCTTTGTAAAGATATCTGAGATATTTACTGTAACTTGCAGAATACTTAAGATTAAAATAGGACTTATTGGAAAGTAGATAGGTAATAGATGCGATATTAGTAAAGGAACTGGAATAATTTTTAGGAAGCCCATCCGGGTTATATTTGAATAGGTGATTATAATATTGAGCTTTTGCGTTATCGAAAAGAAATAGATTTGAGAATTTAATTTTATTTAGAAAATCGAAATCAAATTTAAATTGAACATTATAATTTAGGTACCTGTTCAGTGATATAATTTTATTATCGCCCGTTTCGTTAATATAAAATATTTTCCCCTGCTGATATGAACTGTCGAATGTGTTGAACCGTCTTCTACCGTAAAGCCAGCCCTCGTTATCGTACCGTCTGAATGCCAACGAGTATCCGAACTTTTTGTTAAATAAATTGAGCGGCCCACTAAGATTCAACTTTAAATCGTTTATACTTAACGGAGAAAGTTTGTCGATATTATCGAAGATGTTTTTATTCTGGCTGATATAATTGCCTGTTGAAACGTCTATTGATGCTTCAAATTTATC
>JAHJRJ010000109.1 GCA_018830765.1 Bacteroidota bacterium
ACCTATGAGTTATTATAATGGAATGTTGCCATGTTTCTTTTTGGGATTGGTGTCGACTTTATTCTCGAGTATTTTCAGGGCTTTGAAAATTTTATTTCGTGTTTCACTTGGCTCTATCACATCATCAATGTATCCCCTCGCCGCTGCTACGTATGGATTTGCAAACTTCTCTCTGAATTCTTGTTCCTTTTGTTGAATCGCTAATTCTTTATCTTCAGATTTATCAATTTCTTTTTTGAAAATAATTTCGACCGCACCTTTTGGACCCATTACTGCTATCTCAGCCGAGGGCCACGCGAAATTGAAATCACCGCGTACATGCTTCGAGTTCATAACATCGTATGCACCGCCGTATGCTTTCCGGGTAATGACGGTTATTTTAGGAACTGTAGCTTCGCAAAATGCGTAAAGCAATTTCGCTCCGTTTTTAATGATCCCCCTCCACTCCTGTTCTGTCCCTGGCAAAAAGCCGGGAACATCTTCAAACACAACAAGCGGAATGTTAAAAGCATCGCAAAAACGCACGAACCTTCCACCCTTTATCGAAGAATCATTATCCAACACTCCCGCAAGAACAGCAGGCTGATTGGCGATAACTCCCACTGAATATCCACCGATGCGAGCAAAACCGACAATGATGTTTTGCGCAAACAACTCGTGCACTTCAAAGAAATCACTATCATCAACAATCATTCTGATTACTTCCTTCATATCGTACGGTTTAGTAGGATTATCTGGAATGATGGAATTTAATTTTTCTTCTTTCCGGTACGGACTATCTTTCGATTGTTTAAACGGCGGGTCGTCCATATTATTGGATGGAATAAAGCTGAATAGTTTTCTGATACTTTGTAAACATTCGACTTCGTTTTCACATGCGTAATGCGCCACTCCGCTCTTTGTTGCGTGTGTAATAGCTCCACCCAACTCCTCCGAAGTTACGTCTTCATGTGTAACTGTTTTCACGACGTTCGGACCTGTGACGAACATATAACTCGTATTTTTTACCATCATAATAAAATCGGTAATAGCAGGAGAATAGACTGCGCCGCCCGCGCAAGGTCCCATAACTGCCGAGATTTGCGGGATGACTCCGGAGGCGAGTGTGTTTCGCAAAAAGATATCCGCATAACCACCGAGACTAACAACACCTTCTTGTATCCTTGCACCGCCAGAGTCGTTTAAGCCAATAACAGGAGCGCCAACTTTCATAGCCATATCCATGATTTTACAAATTTTTTCTGCATGCGCTTCGGAGAGCGAGCCGCCGAAAACAGTAAAATCTTGACTGAATACAAAAACGAGTCTGCCTTCTATCATTCCACTGCCCGTAACTACGCCGTCTCCGGGATATTTTTGTTTTTCAAGACCGAAGTCGTGTGAACGATGTTCGACGAACATATCAATTTCTTCAAAGCTGTTTTTATCGAGCAGGATGTCTATACGTTCTCGTGCAGTGAGTTTACCTTTTCTGTGTTGATCTTCTATCCTGCTCTGACCGCCGCCGAGCTTTGATTTCTCCCGAAGTTCTTGAAGCTGTTTGAGTTTGTCTTTCATAAAAACGCTCCTTCAACATGTTTGTACTTGGTACTTTGTAATTGGTTAATAGTCATTGGTCATTTGTACTTTGTTATTTGTTCTTTGTTCTTTGTGCAAACAAACTTCATTATTCGATACCTGCCCGACGGTCAGGCGGGTTCGATGTTCATTTTTTTAAAAAAACAATTTTAATCAAACGCCTTCTCAATAACACCACCGCCAACCAAATCGTCGCCGTCGTAAAGCACGACTGATTGACCGGGAGTGATAGCGCGTTTGGGTTCATCAAAGATGACTTGTATTCTTTCGGAATCGTATCTCTTCACGGTAGCTGCATTCCCGTTGTCCTTGTAACGGACTTTAGCAATAACTTTTAAATCTTCAACAATATCTTTTACAGAAATCAGATTTATTTTTGAAGCGATTAAACTTTTGTGCATCAAATCGGATTCGCGTCCCAATCTAATTGTGTTTGATGATGGGTCGATATCTGCAACATACACAGGTTCGCCGAAAGCTTTGCCTACTCCCTTTCGCTGACCGATAGTGTAGAACGGATAACCTTTGTGCTTACCGACGATCTTCCCGTCAAAAATAATTTCGCCTCCGTCAACTTTTCTTTCAAGCTCAGGAAGGGCTTCTTTTAAAAAACG
>JAHJRJ010000007.1 GCA_018830765.1 Bacteroidota bacterium
CACTCCTTCGATTTAGAAATTGAGCTGACAAAAGCAAACATACCTTTTATAAAATTCGGCGGCTTCAAATTTATAGAGACCGCACACATTAAAGATATGATCGCTTACCTTCGTGTTATTGAAAACCATCGTGATGTTGTGGCGTGGAACAGAATTCTCTTACTTATCGAGGGTGTCGGTCCAAGATCGGCAGAAAAAATTATCGACAATATCTTAAGTCGGCAGGTTCACCCCGAAAGATTCGGGGCAAACAAATTCTGGCAAAATTATCACGACTACCCTGAGAAAGTGCGCGACCTTTTCGGCGTGTTAAGTTCTACTTTTACAGAACATAAATCGCCCGCTGCAAAAGTAGATAGAATCCAAGCTTATTACGACCCAATATTTCGGAAAGTCTATGATGATTGGCGGCGGCGTGAAAAGGATTTGGAAATGTTCTGCGCAATAACCGAGCGTTATGAGGATGTGTCAACACTTTTAACGGATTTAGCTCTTGAGCCGCCGAATGAAAGTGTTTCAGAAATAACTTCGACCGGAAAAGAAACTGAGTTCCTAACTCTATCAACAATTCACAGCGCCAAAGGATTGGAATGGAACACGGTTTTTATAATTTATGCGCTTGACGGACGCTTTCCTTCGTTTCATGCTGTTGACGATGAAGACGATATGGAAGAAGAACGCCGGCTAATGTATGTTGCCTGCACCCGAGCAAAGGAACATTTATTGATCACTTATCCGATAAATATATATGACAGAGAGACTGGGGTGGTTTTATCGAAACCGTCTCGTTTTCTTGAAGGACTGAACGAAAACCTGATCGAACGGTGGGTGATAACAACTGAAGAAGAATAAAGAATAATATGAAAAAACGTACTCTGAGGAACATAAAAAGTAACCTTATTGCATGCTGGGCTTTGTTCCTAATTCTACTACCGATGAGCGCAGACGCACAAGTACATCGGATTGGAATACGGTTCGTGAATGATGCTGCTGAGTTTTACGATTGTGAAAGCGACAGCAAGTTCATTCCCCGTGGAAATAATTACATCCGTCTTGCCAAACAAAAGCGACCTGACGGTGGTGAATTATATTATCATTCCACATTCAATGTTGGACTTTATGACACTGTCCGAACGGCACAAGCACTCAAAAAAATGAAACACTACGGCTACAACGTAGTGCGGGTTTTTCTTAATCACTTTTGCGATGGAGGAATTGGCGATAAGAATTCACATTTATCTCACATCTACATGAATAATGTTGTTGATTTCTTAAGACGAGCAAAGGCGAACAGCATATATGTTATGTTCACTATCGACTGGCTCCCTATTCAGAGCCGGGTGAGCGCAGTAGAAAATTTTTGGTGCCCTGATTTCCAATGTACGAATGCTCAAATATTAACATCTGAAGGGCTTCAATCGAACCAATTATTTTTTATGCGTTTTATTAAAGAACTGATTGTGCGTAATGCACCAATTGACATTATTTTCGCTTATGAGTTGAGAAATGAACTTACTTTCGAACCACATCTTCCACCGCTTTCTCTTTCCTCGGGAACTATCACAACAGCCAACGGAAAAACGTACAACCTCGCTAAACCATCAGAAAAGAAAAAAATGCTTGAGGAAGGGTTGATATATTGGATCGACCAGGTAAGAGCAAAGATACGCGAGGTTGACCCGTCTGCTCTTGTTACTGTCGGTCTCATTCCGCCGCAGAACACAGATGTTATTAGCACCGACTTGCGAAAGCTCAGTATTACCACACCGGTTATTTGGAACTCCAGTGCAGACTTTGTCGACTTGCACGTTTATCCGATTGCGGACGGAACGACAATACAGGAATTTGTTGACCGATTCGGCATCGCAGGAGTGAAAAACAAACCGGTAGTTATGGGTGAATTTGGAACAATCAAGCATTACTACCTCTCGATTGATGCAGCTGTGCGTGACCTTCAGCAATGGCAAGCGGCTTCGTGCGCCTATGGTTTTACGGGCTGGATACTCTGGTCATGGGATCTCGATATTCAGTCGGATACATATAACGCATTGGATGGAAACGAATCCGTTAACCGTGTGCTCGCCCCCGTTTACCGTCCCGACCCGTGCGCAACAGCATCACTTGACCTCCAACACCCTAACATCGCTTTGGACAAACCTGTAAAGGCATCACGATTTACGAAAAACAATAAGGCGTCACATGCCGTGGATGGCACTTCTCTGCCCTGGGTTGCAGGAGATAACGCTCCACAATGGATTGAAATAGATTTGCAGAAACCTGAACCAATCAATAAGATAAGATTAATGGTCGCACAAACACCGGCAGGCGAAACTATTCATCAAATTTGGGTGCGTGAGTCGAATAAAGACTATCGTATGTTTAAAGAAATTCGCGGGCGGACAACCGACTCACAAGTATTGGAATTTCCAACATCTGGATTGACGAACATCCGGTTTATTAAAGTCGTTACGGTTAAAAGTCCGTCATGGGTTGGATGGAAAGAGATTGAGATAATAAAATGAAAAACCCGTTAGACGACATACAAATATTTCCACCGTTTGAAGGATTTCCAAAAGAAGGACTGGGCTTTTTAAGAAAGCTAAAGACGAACAACAACCGTGAATGGTTTGCAAAACACAAGCACGAATATGAAGAGTTTGTGAAGCTGCCGATGCAATCCTTGGTAGCTGTGTTAAGACCATTGATGCATACCTTTGCGTCGGACTTCGTAATTGATCCTAGGCGGTCATTATTTCGAATTTATCGGGATGCTCGATTTAGCAAGAACAAACTTCCTTATAAAACACACGTCGCTGCAATTTTCCAACCTACCCACAATTGGAAAGACAGCGCAGGTTTGTATATACACATCGAGCCGGGTGAAGCGTATCTCGGCGGCGGGATGTATATGCCCTCAAGCGAAGACCTAAAAAAGATTAGAAATGCAATAGCCAATTATCCGGAAAGATTTTTATCCATTATTGAGTCGAAAGATTTCAAGAAATATTTCGGGGCGCTAGAAGGAGAGAAACTTCAGCGTGTTCCGCAAGGATTTTCGCCCGAACACGAAATGGCAGTATGGTTGAAGATGAAACAATTTTTTATTTCATACACAATGACCGAAGAGGAATGTTATAAGAAAAGTTTTGTAAAGAAGGTTGTGGATGTTTTCGAGAAAATGATGCCGTTGGTTCTGTTCTTAAACGAAGCCATTTACATGAAATAAAAATCAGGAAAGCCGTCAAGAAAGACATACAACACGCTGTTAAACTAAGCAAGTGCTTACACCAACCTGAAAATTACCCGAAACAAAAATTAGGTAAATCGGAGTTTGAAAAGTTCTTGGGTGGCAACTACACGTTGATGCTTGTAGCCGAGGCTGACAAGAAGGTTGTGGGCTATATGCTATATACATTACGCTCCTACGGGAACGTGCAGATCGGTTTATTTTATTAGGTTTAAAAGTCCCGTTAGGGACGAAATGTTTATAGTATTGTCCAAAAAGAGTGTTAAAGCTCCGTTAGGAGCGACATAATATCGTAACAGTTCGACAGACACATTGTTCAATGTGGAAAGAATTTATGCAACTTTCGGTTTGAGCTAAGTTATTTAAACGCCCGTCTTTAGACGAGGTCTCGTCCGTCTCGTGAAACGAGACGGACGGACAAAGACCGCTAAGAAGGCACAAAGGTCGCAAAGGGTTATGTCTTGTGTTTTAATTGGGACTGTTTTTTTTACAACCGCAGGGCGCGCAGAGGTTTAATCAATCTCCTTTATCTATTCGGGAAGCGCCAAGTTGGGTTTTTAAAGCTGCAACTAGCGGGTGCAGAGTTTCATTTTTTGGGTTGGATTTTGTTTGTAATGTCGCCTCCAATCTCAATTTAGCGCCGTATATGTTTTGGGCTAAATCAGTTATATGCTCACGGTTTTTTCTAAAAAAATCGAGATGAAACTCATCAGGAAAATTAATTTTTATCGAACCGTTTGAACAATCCAATACTCGTGAAGAGCTGAGCAAAGAACCGAGCATTATGCGTTCTTGAGATGCTTTATTTACTACAGCACCCCATTTCTCCGACGCCTCTTCTAAAGAGATTGTGAAATTTGTTGAACTGGGAAACGCGCGAGGCTCCTGTTCGTTTATTACTATCGGTTCTTTGATGCGCTGAACAGACAAGTCTTGCGATTTGGGCGTATAAGATTTTGCTGCATTATCGGAGGACGCCATGCGTGTGCCGAGAGAAGGTGGAGAAGCCAATACTTTCCCTTCTAACTTAATTCCTCCGTCAACCTTTTTTTTTAACTCTTCAATCCGGTTCAATAAATCGCTGACCTGAACGGAACTATCCATTTTTATCATTTGAATAATTGCAACCTCAAGTTTAAATTGTGGTTGTTGGCTCCACTTAATAGAATTTTCTGTTTCATTAGTTATTCTGATAAGTCGCACAAGGTCGTTTTCGGTAAAACTATTAGCATCTTCTTCGTATCGTTTTTTATAGGATTCCCCTACTTCGATGAGTCGTGTTGAGCCTGTCGTCAAAACGATTAAAATATTTCTGAAATGTTCATTTAAGCCGCTCAAAAATTCCTTTATATCGTATCCGCGGTTCATAATATCTTCAACCAAAGCAATGCCGCCTTTTGTATCTTTAGTTTTAATCAAGTCGGTTGTCCGGAAAAAAATTTCTTGGTCAACCAAATTAAGAGCTTCTATAATCTTCTGCGCCGAAATATCTTTTCCACAAAACGAAACGATCTGGTCAAATGTGCTTTGTGCGTCGCGCATCGAACCGTCGCCCTTTTTGGCTATGAGTAGAAGCGCATCGTCGTCGATAGATATATTGTCCGAGTCGGCTATAAGACGAAGCTGCCGCATAATTTCATCAGTACCGATGCGCCTGAAGTCGAACCTTTGGCAACGCGATAAAATTGTTGCGGGAACTTTATGATTCTCCGTTGTAGCAAATATGAAAATTACGTGCGGGGGCGGTTCTTCCAACGTCTTTAGTAGTGCGTTGAATGCTTCTTTCGTAAGCATGTGCACTTCGTCAATAACGTAAACTTTGTATTTGTTTTTTGAGGGGACATACTTTACCGATTCACGAAGGTTGCGTATTTCTTCGATGCCGCGATTAGATGCGCCGTCGATTTCCAATATGTCCATGTTTCTGCCTTCGGTAATCTCTTTGCAGATTTCGCACTCGTTATCAGGATTAAAATCTTTGGGATTCAAACAATTGATTGCCTTAGCAAGGATGCGCGCTGTAGTGGTTTTACCTACGCCTCGTGGCCCACTAAAAAGATAAGCGTGCGATAAACGATTGGATGCTATAGCATTCCGTAGAGTAGTGGTTATGTGCGATTGACCTATAACATCTTGAAAAACCGTAGGCCGCCACTTGCGCGCTGTTACTAAATAACCCATATCAATTCTAATTGTTCTTTTTCTTAAAAGAATTTCCGAATAAGTGGGGCAATGCTTCCTCAATTTTTTTAATGGGAATAATTTTCAAGCCCTTCTTCACTTTTCCCTGAATTTCCACCAAATCTCTTTCGTTTTCAGCAGGAATCAATACCGTTTTAATTCCGCTGCGTTGTGCAGCGAGCAGTTTTTCGTTCAATCCACCAATTGCTATCACGTTGCCGCGCAGAGTAATTTCGCCCGTCATCGCAACATCATTCCTTGCCGGACTATTTGAAGCTGCCGAAACAATTGCCATCGCCATCGTAATGCCCGCCGACGGTCCGTCTTTCGGGATTGCGCCTTCGGGAAGATGAATATGTATTTCCTTTCCTTTGTAGAAATCTTCCGCCACACCCATCAGGTTTGTGTTCGACCTGATGTATGAGAGAGCTGCTTGAGCAGACTCTTTCATTACATCGCCTAATTTTCCAGTGAGTGTAAGTTTTTCGGTTCCGGGCATTATGGTCGTATCGACGTTCAATATCTCTCCGCCGACACTCGTCCAAGCCAACCCTACAACCGAGCCGACTTTCGGTTCAATGTCTTTAGATTTCTCGCGGAACTTAGGAACTCCTAAAAATTCTTCGACCTTCTTCTCATCAATTTTTACAACCGGAAGATTTTTTAACTCAGCTCCTTCCGTTTGTGATTTTACGACTGTTTCTTTGGCTGTTTTTCGAAGTATAGAAGAAATCTCGCGCTCAACATTTCTTACTCCGGCTTCACGCGTATATTCTCGGATGATTTTCATAATAGCTTTATCCGAAAATTTTATGTTCGCCTGAGTTAGTCCGTGTTCTTTTAACTGCTTTGGGAGTAAATGCCGCTTAACAATCTCACGTTTGTCGTAATCCAAATATCCGGGCAGCTCAATTATTTCCATCCTGTCTTGCAACGGAAGAGGAATATTATACCGGACATTCGCCGTAGTGATGAAAATTACTTTCGACAAGTCGTAATCGATGTCTAAGTAATGGTCGTTGAACGTAGAATTTTGTTCAGGGTCTAACACTTCGAGCAATGCGGCTGACGGGTCGCCGCGAAAATCCATGCTCATCTTATCGATTTCATCCATTAAGATAATCGGATTGATAACTCCTGCGCGTCGCATCGACTGTAATATTTTCCCTGGCATCGAGCCTATATACGTCCGGCGATGGCCTCGTATTTCGGCTTCATCTCTGACACCGCCGAGTGAGATGCGCACAAATTTTCTACCCAACGCTCGTGCTATCGATTTGCCCAACGAAGTTTTTCCGACACCGGGAGGACCTACGAAACAAAGTATTTGACCCCGCTTCTCTTTAACGAGGTTCAAAATCGCAATGTGTTCAAGTATTCTTTCTTTAGGTTTCTCGAGTCCGAAGTGGTCTTCGTCCAATATTTCCTGAACGTGCTTTACTTTGAGATCGTCTTCTGTGTGTTTATACCAAGGGACGCTGATCATCCAGTCAAGATAATTACGGATCACAGTGGACTCGGGTGATTGCGGCGGAGTTTTCCGAAGCTTATTAAATTCCTCCGTTGCTTTTTCCATAATTTCCTTCGGCATCCGCGCTTCTTCAATCTGCTGTTTCAATTTTATAAGCTCGGGCGATGTTTCTTCTTCGCCCAATTCATCCTGAAGAATTCTTATCTGCTCTTGTATGAAGTATTTTTTTTGAGTTTTCTGAATATTGTCGTGAACTTTTGAATCGATGTCCCGCCCGATTTTCAGAATATCTATCTCACTGTTCAATATCCTTATCAATTCAAAATACTGTTCCTTTAAATGAACGTGCTGTAAAATTTTTTGTTTTGTCTCGACGTTCTGATTTATGTTCGCAGCAACATAATACAGCTTTCGAACCGGATCCTTGATATTTTCGTAAGCAACAAGAACCTCGCTCGGTATGTTCCGGTTTAAATGGATGTATTCGGAAAATAAAGTTGACGAATGCCTTACCAAAGCATCCAGCTCTGTAGAAACGTCGTGCGTAGGTTCAATTATACGCACCTTAGCTTCCAGAAAATTGTTGTTCGGTACAAACTCTTCAATCACTGCGTGCACAATGCCGTCAACCAATATCTTCATCAATCCGTTTGGAAGTTTTAACAGTTGGATAATTTTGGCAATAGTTCCTTCCGGGTAAATATCTTTTGGTCCCGGTTCATCTGTACCCGGACTTTTTTGCGCAGATAAGAAAATAAATTTACCGCGTTCGTTTGCCTCGTTTGCAGCTTTTAAGGACGACTCTCTACCGACTAAAACGGGAAATATCATATGCGGAAAAATAACAACGTCCCTTAAAGGTAATATCGGTAAGCGATTCGGTATATTTTTAAAATCTGGTTTATTTATAGGTTCTTGCATCATAGTCTCTTCAAGTGATAGGAATTTATTCTTGAAAAATATACAAATAATTGTCAAGAGTTACAACCATTTGATAATCAATGTAATATTTTATATAATATAATGGTTAAAACATAAAGGAATTGATTGTATGAAATTCTCAAGAATAACGATAAACCCTCATCAAATGGGTGGAGTGCCTTGTATCAGAGGACTACGCATACCTGTTGCTACTATAGTTGGAATGATTGCCGACAATATGAAAGAAGAAGAAATTCTTAAAGCATATCCTGATTTAGAACCTGATGATATAAATGAAGCTTTGCATTATGCAGCTCAGACAGTACTCGAAAGAGAATTACCTCTGATTAATACACAATGAAATTTCTTATTGATAATGCTCTATCGCCAGATGTAGCAGAAGGACTAAGAGAAGCTGGTTACGATGTTGCGCATATCAGAGATTATGGCATGCAATCCGCGGAGGATGAAGAAATATTAGAATTAGCGCTTAAGGAGGATCGAATCATTGTTTCAGCAGATACAGATTTTGGTACCTTGTTAGCGCTTTATCAGAAAACTAAGCCATCATTTATACTTTTTAGGCAAAGCTTTCATCGAAGACCCTCAGAACAAATATTATTATTAACAGATAATTTACCTTCCTTAACAGAATATCTTGAAAACGGTGCAATTATAGTTATTGAAGACACTCGCGTACGAATCAGGATTTTACCCATAAGCAACTAAGAACTTATGACATATCTCTGTGAATATCGAATGAAGAAGTCCGGTTATACGCGCCAGAACGATTTCGTGAAAATAACAATAATGGTAAACAATTCAAGCCGTCCTAACAACATATCGGCTGCTAACACCCATTTGCCGAGTAACGGCAGGTGAAAATAATTTGCCATCGCGGACCAACGGTATTTAAGCCAGGACCGACTCCGCCCATGCACGCAGCAACCCCACTCATAGCGCTGACAATATCGACGCCTAAAGTTACTAAAACAAGCGCCGATGCTGCAAATGTAGTAATATACAAAACAAAGAAAGATGCTATCATCGATAGTATTTCGGGTTCTACCGTCCTACCGTTAAACTTTATAGGAACGATTGTTACGAAGCAGTAAAAATATTCTCACATTTTTAATCGCACCCGATGTAGAACCCGCACAACCACCTACAAACATCAGAATGAATAAAATGAATTGCGCTACGGGCGCCCATAGAGCAAAATCGGTGGTAGCAAAACCGGTGCAGCTCGAAATCGAAATCACGTTAAAGAAAGAATATCTGAAAGATTCGTCCAAACCATAACCCTGATGAGTCAACAAGTTCACAACAGTAATCCGTCAGCTGACGGACTATTCCGGAAATAATTTAA
>JAHJRJ010000110.1 GCA_018830765.1 Bacteroidota bacterium
AAGGTAAATTGTGAAATCACGAGGGCACCAGCGTTTACGTCGAGCATGGATAAATTCATTTTTTCTTGGCTGTCTTCAAAAATTCTTAAGTTCGCACATTTTTCAGCAAGATATTTTGCATCCTGTTCATTATCGTTAACCGAAACACCTAAAAATATTAGCATTCCCTTACCTATGGAACCGTGAACATCGCCGGTCACGGATACGCTCGCTTTTTTAACACGCTGAATAAGTGCACGCATCAATATTCCATTCTGCTTTTACGACTCTGTGATTACCGCTGTAATCTTTAACCGTTTCCAAATTAACATAACCCATTTCAGAAAAAATACGAGTTACATCTTCATTCTGATTGTAAGCGATCTCAACAAACACATTTCCGATGTTATTCAGTATCGAGCGGCTAACGTCCGCAATACGTCTGTAATAAGTCAATCCATCACAACCGTCGGTCGTAGCAAGCCGCGGTTCATAACGACTGACGTCCGCGCTTACTTCCTTAAATTCTTGTTTAGAGATGTACGGCGGATTCGATACAACTATATCGAATTTTTTATTTAAATTTAATTTGTCGAAAATGTCATGATTTATTAATTCAACTCTATCCGATACGTTATTGTTTTCTATATTCAGTTTCGCCACTTCAAGAGCGCCCGTGCTTATATCTATGGCTGTAACGAGTGCATTCTCAATAAATTTAGCAAGACTCACGGCGATGTTTCCACTTCCGACACCGATATCGAGTATATTAATTTGTCCTTCAAAGTTTCTGCACTTGTTGATAACTTGTTCTACAAGTATTTCGGTTTCTTGGCGAGGGATAAGGACACGCTTATCGACTTTAAATTTCAATCCCATAAATCTTGCCTCACCAATTATATATTGCAGCGGCTCGTGATCAAGCCGACGTTTGAAGTACGATTTGTATAGGGCTAACTCGGTATTTGTTAACGGTTTATCGAATTTCGTGTAAAGGTCGATACGTTTGTAATTCAAAGTATGGCAAAGCAAAAGCTCTGCATTTAGACGCGCATCTTCAAAACCTTTTTCTTTTAAATACGCTGACGACCAACCGATTAATTCAGTTATCGTCCAGATTTTTTCTGAATCCCGTGATTCCACCGACAATTCTACGCTTTGACAAATTGGCGAAGCTTTGATTTGTTTTGAATTTTTTTAAAAACGTTCAAAGGGATTTCAAGCTTCACTACCGGAACCGGTGGTTCCTTCCCCTGAGATAACATTAACTCAAAAGCAGCTTCTTTAACTTCATTAAGATTTGATAAAGCTTCTCCACTAGTTTTGCCGTAGGCGCATAATCCATCGATCATTTCTATCTCCGCACAATACATCCCATCCGGGTAACGTGTGATACGAATAGGATAATCATATTTCAATAATTCTATTAGTTTTTTCATAACTCATTTTTCAATTTACTAGAACAACAAAATTATCGAGTTCCAGATGTTTAAAAACATAATGGCTACCACACTGTTATAAGATAAGTTTTTGGCACTTGATTTCATAATCTAAAATCCACAATCCTTAATCTCTTGCTAATTACTCAGGTTTTAATTGGGAAAAAGAAACTCAAGCTCAACCTGATTTGTGCATCGGCTAAACCTTTGAAGTTGCTCTGGTAACGAATTCCTGTATCGAGCAGTAATGTTTTTGAGATAGCGAAGCGAACCCCGCCGACTGCAAGTCCGCGCTGCCGGGGAACCAAGCTACCATCTTTTAAATTTACATCGAAGTATGGCATATTTTGAACCTCGATCATAAATTGTGTCCTGTCGTTAATCGTGTAAACAATCCCGCCGAAGACTGAAACAAGGTTTTTTCGTTTAACACCCACTTGTTGGTAAGTTCTGTATCCCGGCTCAATCCAGATAACTGTTTGAGCATTCCTGTAGCGGAGATCTGTAATTCCTAATCCGCCGTGCAAGCAGAGATTGTCGTTAACTTCTTTACTCGCTACCGTAAAGGCAGTAGTCATCCGGGCTTCATAATCTAAGCCGCGCAATCCTTCCCTAAATAAATCGGGCGAAGCGGTACGAACTCCTGATTCATTCAGCTTATTCTTATCCCAGTCGTTCGAAGCTCTCAAGCCAATAGCAACGGATGGTAATTTTGCGTTACCGTTTATTATTCTCCCTTTTAGTGCAATCGTAGAAATGTTGCTGGAACTAAGCGCCAATGTCCCTA
>JAHJRJ010000111.1 GCA_018830765.1 Bacteroidota bacterium
CCATCGAGGCGGTGGTTCGAGGTTACCTTGCCGGTTCGGGTTTGAAGGAATACAATCGGACTGGTTCTATCTGCGGGATTAATTTACCTGCCGGACTTAAAGAATCTTCCAAGTTACCGGAACCGATTTTTACTCCCACCACCAAAGCTGATGTGGGACACGACGAAAATATTACCGAAGAAAGGGCCGGAGAAATTATCAGCAAAGATTTGTTTATCAAAGTAAAAGATTTGAGCTTAAAAATTTATAATACAATTGCAGAGTATTCATTGAAACGCGGAATAATTTTCGCAGATACGAAATTCGAATTCGGCTTAATTAACGACAAGTTAATCTTAATAGACGAAGTAGGAACTCCCGATTCATCACGCTTCTGGTCACTCGATGGTTACGAACCGGGAAAACCGCAACCTTCCTTCGATAAACAGTTTGTTCGCGATTATCTTGAGAGTATAGGTTGGAATAAACAACCGCCCGCACCAAGTTTACCCGCGGAAATAATAGACGGCACGAGTAAACGTTATCTTGAAGCGTATCATCGTTTAGTCGGAGAATAATCACTTGTTGGAAACCAAAATATTAATAGTCTCTCCAGTCAATCCTGAAAGGAATATTATCAACTTCGCAGCGGAAGTATTACATCTTGGGGGATTGGTAGCATTTCCAACTGAGACGGTGTATGGCTTGGGAGCAGATGCGTTTAATCCAGATGCAGTTAAGAAAGTATTTGAAGCGAAAGGCAGGCCTGCAGATAATCCGCTTATTGTGCACATAGCTGAATACGACCAACTTGAAGAACTCACCGATCACATTCCTCAGGTGGGGAAAATATTAGCCGAAGCATTCTGGCCCGGACCACTTACACTTGTTGTTAAAAGCTCAAAATTTGTTCCTGATGTTATTACGGCGGGATTGGAAACAGTTGCCATCCGGATGCCCGACAACAAAGTAGCGTTGGAATTAATAAAAGCGCTCAACAGTCCGATTGTGGGACCTAGCGCGAATATTTCTGGAAGACCAAGTCCAACATTGGCACAACACGTTTATGACGACTTAAACGGAAAAATTAATTTGATTTTAGATGCAGGACCCACTCATATTGGTCTTGAATCTACAGTAATGGATGTGAGTACTCAGCCCCCGTTGATATTGCGATTCGGTGGATTGGTTCGCGAGAGAATTGAACAACTCATTGGTGAAGTGCAAACAAGTAATGATGAAAAGATGTTAAGACGGTCTCCCGGCACAATGCATCGTCATTATTCACCTGAAGCTAAAGTTGTGCTGATTGAACGCGGAGACACGTTAGCATTCGAACAACTTTATAAAAAATATTCTGATGAAGGCAAAAAAGTTGGTTTTATCGTTTATTCAATAACTGTTTCATCTATCATAAAAAGTAGTTATGGGAAAATTATTCCCAACGATATCGAAAATTATTCAAGACTGCTTTTTCAAATGCTGAGGGATTTAGATAAACTTGAAATCGATGTTATTTTAGTCGAAAGTGTAGAAGAAAAAGGGTTAGGTAAGGCGATGATGGATCGTCTGACAAAGGCATCCCACCAATGAAAATATGACAAAAAGTAGCTGAAAATTTTTATTTTGATTGAAGGTTTATCGCCGTATTCCCTTGTTATACAATGAGTTATATGTGACAGCATTTTTTTCTTGGATTTCGAGTGAAAATGTATTATAATTGGAACGAATTTTATGAAAAACAAGTTAGAAATTATGTGCAAGATAATATATAAAGGTAAATAGATTAGATGGAAGTAAAAACAAAAGCAAAAATTATCGGATTGGTTATAACAACCTGCCCCGCATGTCATAATCCTATCAATTTTGACAGACAGACAAACAAGATTTGCGCATACTGCGAAACTGAAGTGCATATTAATCTTGATAAGGTTGAAGTAAGTCTTCGGAGTCCGATCTCTAAAAAAATGAAATTAAATCTGAATTAATATTTAAATATTTCTCCTATGCGGGAGAAATATTTTTTGCCCATAAATAGGACTAAAAAGGTCGTATATATAAATGTTGCATCTATCAAAAAAAATTGAATACGGTTTGATCGCCTTACGACATATAGCATCCGAAGTTAACGGATGTGTTGTAACGGCTAAAGAAATTTCCGACAAGTATCATATCTCTTACGAGTTACTTGCAAAAGTTTTGCAAAAACTTACACGAGAAGGTATCATTATTTCATACCAGGGGGTTAAAGGTGGTTATATACTTGCGCGAAAACCAGATCAGATAAAGTTGTCGGATGTTATTTATGCGATAGAGGGCAAGTCAAACATTTCACTGATGAACTGTGAAGCAGAGAAACCTGAAATGTGTAATATATTTTCTACATGCACAATTAAATATCCCCTTGCAAAGATTCAAGACATTATTAATAATGTCTTTAACGACGTAACAATTTCGGAGATTGTGTGACAAGTTCAGTATATATGGATAACCATGCGACGACACCGACCGACCCTAGGGTTGTCGATGTTATGTTGCCGTACTTTACTGAGAAATTCGGAAATCCTGCAAGTCGTCAGCACAAATATGGATGGGTTGCTGAAAGCGCCGTAGAGAACGCGCGTAACTCTGTTGCCCGGATATTAAGAGTTGACTCGAAGGAAGTTATTTTTACAAGCGGCGCCACCGAGTCGAATAACTTAGCAATCAAAGGAATTGCGGAAGCTTATTCTTCAAAAGGAAAACAGATAATAACCTGCGCCACCGAGCATAAATCTGTTCTCGATGTATGCAAACATTTAGAAAAATTTGGCTACAAAGTTACATACTTACCCGTTAATGAATTCGGATTGATAGATTTAAACGTTCTGGAACAAGCGATCATAAAAGAAACAATCCTCGTATCAATTATGATTGCGAATAATGAGATTGGCACGCTTCAGGACGTTGAAAAAATTGGGATGATATGCGCAAAGAAAGATGTAATATTCCACACCGATGCAACACAAGCAGTAGGGAAAATTCCCGTTGATATCGAATCGGCAAAGATAGACCTTCTATCATTCTCAGGTCATAAAATATACGGACCGAAAGGTGTAGGCGCTCTGGTAGTACGCAATCGCAATAAAAAATTAAAACTGATTTCTCAAATAGACGGTGGCGGACACGAACGCGGTCTCAGGTCTGGTACACTGAACGTTCCGGCTATCATAGGTCTTGCAAAAGCTTTGGAATTATGCAACGATTCGATGGATGAAGAACAGAAACGCCTCTCTTTGCTTCGCGATAAAATGCAAAATGCTTTTTTAACAGAATTAGATGAAGTCTATTTGAATGGCCATCCCACACAGCGGCTTCCGAATAATTTAAATATCAGTTTTATGTATGTCGAAGACAATACTCTAATGATGAGTATAAAAGAGATTGCAGTTTCTTCCGGTTCTGCTTGCTCAACTGCCCAGCCACAACCATCGCACGTCTTAAAAGCGCTTGGCTTAAACGAAGAAAGGCGGCACTCGGCAATCCGCTTCGGTCTCGGCAGGTTCAACACCGAAGAAGAAGTTGACTATGTTATCGATCGCGTAATTCAAGCTGTAAAATCTTTAAGAGAGTTTTCTCCGGTTTACAAAAAACGTGTCGCTACAAAACAAACAGTCAGTGAATTACAACATCCAAAATAAATATGGAAAAAGAAATGAAGCATTCAGAAATAATCATTAAAAACTATCAAGAATTTTTAAAGTTTTTAAAAAATAAATTGCCGGTATATCATAATTCAAACGTTTTTTTCAGGGATATCCACTA
>JAHJRJ010000112.1 GCA_018830765.1 Bacteroidota bacterium
ATATCGCCAATCGAGCTGAAACGTATGATTAGTATTTTTGATAAGTTCATCTAATATAAAGATAAATAGATTTCGTCACCCTGAGCCCCGCCTTTGGCGGGGTTGAAGGGTGAATGAACGGACTAAAATTAAGGTTTTTTGATGGGAATTGCAAAGTGAGCTTTGAGCGAGGAGCATAGAGCGGAGAGCTAAGAGTTCCCGTAGAACGGGATAAACGGGGAGTGGTGAGTGGTGAGGGATGAGCATTTAGTTGCGGACATCAAAAATCGAAAATAGGACATCGATTTTCGTCACTTGTTATTTGTTTTTAAAGCTCTACTTTTGTATAATTTAATATGAAAATTGATGTTGACAAGCAAGTCGATTACTGGATTAGCACTGCATCGGGCGATTTTGATACCGCTAAAAGTATATTGAAGAGCGGAAAAAACCTACACTATTCTTTATTTTTTTGCCATCTGACAATTGAAAAATATTTAAAAGCCTTAGTCGTTAAGAGAAAGAAAGTATTACCGCCTCGAACACACGATTTAGAATTGTTGGCAGATAAAGCAAAATTAGAATTGGCTGAAGACAAGTTAGATTTTCTTACAGAGATGACCGGCTTCAATTTAGAGGCTCGTTATCCTGATGAAAAATTTGAAATCTACAAGAAAGCTACACCAATGTTGACCCAAAAATATTTTAAATTGACTTCGGAGTTTATAAAATGGTTAAAAGACATAATAGAGCAATCCTAATTGCAAAAAAATATATAGACCATCTTCGCAAAAACAATATTAAAGTTGAGAAGGCATATCTATATGGCTCGTATGCTAACGGCCGAGCGCACAAAGATAGCGATATTGATATTGTGGTCGTTTCGTCAGAGTTTAAAGGATCGCGATATGATGAGAGCGTACGTTTAGCAAAACTTCGGCGGCCTATTAACCTCCACATATCTCCGCTTGCATACAACCCGAAAGATTTTACAAAACAGAATTTGATTCCATACGAAGCGATGACGAACGGGATAAGAATAGCGTGAAAAGAAAAAAGCGGAGAGCAGAGAGCGGAGAGCATAAAGCGATCATTGTCATTCTTCAATGGTCATTAGTCATTGGTTTAGTATGATTTGTCATACAATTATTTAGAGCGAATAACAGAACAAATTCGATATATTATTCCTGCGCGCATTTACTTGCCTCTGAAGCAAGTCCGCCTCAGGCGGACATCACAGAAGAATTGGTGGGCGCTGTCAGATGGGATCGAGATGGCAGAATGATAATGATCCGTCAACACATATCCAAATTCATGTTTTTGGTAATTTAGTAATTAGGTAATTTAGTAATTGACAAATAGTAATTAAGTTTCTGATTCCTTAATTACTCAATTACTTATTTACCCAAATTACCGCTTAGTATTTTACCAGCTGAATCTCGGTCACGTCAAATTTTTGGGCGGTTTTGATATTTTGACTGCTCCACACGGTGATCGCGTAACCGGTTTTAAGATCGGCAAGTTTAAGATTTGTTACTTTCGGATTGCCTTCCCTGTCTAATTGAGTTGTGTCGATCAGGGTGATTTTTGTCTCAGCAAGGAGCGAGGCGAAGCGGGTTTGTTTTCGCCGTGGCGAACCGTCTGGGTGCGGCAGGTAATCTTCGGGGTCGTCAACTTCCATGGCAATAGTCGCGCCGACGATGGTCTTGACAACGCCGCTCAAGCTGAAGATTTCCGCGGGCGGCGGAGGAAAGGCGAGATCAACAAGTTTTTTAAGGTCTTCCTTCGTCTGCGGCATTCCCGCGCCGGCCGGACCAGCTCCTTCTTTTTTGATTCCGAGATTGTAGATGAAACTGGCGATGAGAGCAATGGCCGCGAGCGCGATAATAATATAAATCGTCTTTTTCATATGATCTTATTATACCATATCGCATCGCTCATTTTTTTGTCAGCTCACGATTTTTTCTTGTTTTTTTGTCATAATTTTTTCTAATATCCAGACGATCGGAATGATGTTAGAACTCGCAACAACCGCATATTATTTATTGCCATTTGGTGTCGGCTCTAAACGGTTTAACCAGCAGTCTGAATCATAGCCACGGGGAGTGGCAAATGATTGCGAATGATTTCCTTCGGTTGCGGTGTCCGTACCAGTTGGCCACATACCACCCGTTCACCGTGTCGGGGGAGATTTGAGCCGTAACGGGAATAAGGAATAAAGAATTAGGAATACAAGCACACGTTTCATTGTGAAGCTCCTTTCTTGAGATTTGTTTTTAATTTTTCAGAGAGAATTTATATTTTCCCTCCTTGTGCTTATTATATTTCTCTCACTTTTTCATACAAGTCCTTCGGACAAAATTCTAATTTAAAAAACATTCCATCGATTATTAAATTTATATCTTGTGAAGCAGAAACGCATATCGAATATAAACAACTATCGCTACGTAGTCAATTTATGGCAAACAGATTTTCCCTAGAATTGTTTGGCGTTTTGCGCCTGTTGCGCCGGTTAAATTTGAACAATTTCCGGAGACTGTTTCGTTTGCTAAAACCGCGAAACATACAGCTTCTTTCGCATCGGATGAATACCCGGCTGAC
>JAHJRJ010000113.1 GCA_018830765.1 Bacteroidota bacterium
GAACATCCGAAATAAAATATTATTGAGAGAAAAGTTACAAGGAGTGTGAATTTCATGTTTTCTTATTGATTGTTTATTGATTTTTTGACGAATTGCATTGCGTCATGCAAATTTTCTGCTATATAATCTACATAAATATTTTGGGATTTGACAATTTCAATTTGATTTTTCCCGTAGCCCGTTAACACAAGTATGGATTTGGCGCCGGCAGCATGTGCCGTTTGGATATCTATTATCCTATCTCCGATAATAAATGATTTTTTTAAGTCGATGTTAAACTCGGCTTCTGCTTGCTTTAACATTCCAGTGTTCGGCTTGCGACAATCGCATAGCGTACGATAAGGCGGCTCTCCGTAATCGGGATGGTGGGGACAGAAATATATTGCATCTAAATGTGCATTCTCAGCGTTTAACAATTTTACCAACTTGTTATGAACCCGAACTAAATCTTCTTCCTTAATCAAGCCCCTTGCTATTCCTGACTGGTTAGTGATTACAAAAACTTTTAAACCTAACTGGTTTGCTTCACGAATTGCATCTACCGAGCCGGGAATCAAAACTACGTTTTCCGGGTCCGAAATAAATTCCAACTCTTCGTTTATAGTACCGTCGCGGTCTAAAAATATCCCGATATCACCCATCGTCAATTAACCCGGAGTACCTTTCTGTAAAGCGCAATGTATTTTTTTGCGGAAGCTTTCCACGAGAAATCTTGCTTCATGCCGTTTTTCATCAATTGTATCCACGCAGGTTTATCGCGGTAAACTTCGAGGGCAAACCTGACCGCGTCGGTCAAGCTCGAATGGTCATAATCAAAGAATTTAAAGCCGGTACCCGACTTTGTTTCTGTGTTGTAGTGTTCTACGCTATCTTCTAAGCCACCGATTGCGCGGACAATAGGCACGGTGCCGTACTTTAAACTATAGATTTGATTTAACCCGCACGGCTCGTATTTCGAAGGCATTAGGAATATATCGCTGCCGGCTTCAATCAAGTGCGCCAGCTCGTTGCTGAAGCCAATATGAACTCCGACTTTAGGGGGATAGTTTTTTCGCATTCTCTCCAGTAGATTTTGGTATTTATAATCACCCGCACCAAGAAAAATCATCTGCATGTCGAACTTCATCAATTCGTCGGCAGCGGCTTCTATTAAGTCGAATCCTTTTTGGTCTGCAAGCCGCGAGATCATACCTATTACCGGAATGTTTTCATTGAAAGGAAGATTGAACTTTTCTACCAAAGCTTTTTTGTTAATCACTTTTTTAGCGATATTTCTTGCAGAATACTTTTGCGGTATGAGTTCATCTTTCAGCGGACTCCAGATTCCATAATCAGCGCCGTTCAGTATGCCGATTAGTTTTGATTTCCGGTATACAAGCACTCCTTCAAGTCCATACCCGTACTCGACCGACGAACAGATTTCTTCGGCATACTTAGGGCTTACAGTAGTTACGTAGTCGGAATAGACAATCCCCGCTTTCATAAAGTTCATTCTGTCGTAAAACTCAATTCCGTCTATCGTGAAAACATCCCACGAGATGCCGGCAATTGACATTAAATCTTTATCGAACAATCCTTGATATGCAAGGTTGTGAATAGTGAAAATGGTTTCGATATCTTTATAAAACTCGTCGTCTTTGTATGTGTGTTTCAGATACAGCGGAATTAGTCCGGTTTGCCAATCGTTGCAATGAATTATGTCGGGTTTCCAACCGAGTTTTTTTAAGACTTGTAAAATTGCACGTGAAAAGAAGATAAATCTTTCGGCATTATCGGGATAATCCGAATTCGTAATCGGATTAACATAGATTCCGCCTCGATTGTAAAAATTGTCGTTGTGGATAAAATATACAGGAACCTGCTTGCCGTTTAAATCCAAGCTTGCTTGCTTGAGACTTCCTTTTACTATTTGCTCGCCTAAGGTTACTTCAAATTCAGAACTGGGCACCTCTGTAATTTTATGCGTTTGTTCATCGATGAAGCCGTAATGAGGTAAAATAATACGTATATCGGCGCCCAACTTTTTGATTTCTCTTGGCAAAGAGCCTGCGACATCTGCAAGGCCTCCGGTTTTCGCGAAGGGTTCAACCTCGCTTGATGCATACAGTATATTCAATTTCTTCATAAAATTTAACAACAAATTACAAATTTTAGGGGATAGATACAAATAAAGTAGATAAGTAGATGAGTATATGAGTAGGTAGTAAAAATATTTGCTTTAAGAGCAACATTTTTCTAACAGCTTTAAAATTGTCTGCCGTGATGATGAAACGCCTGTAAAATTCTTGTGCGCCGCATCGTCGAGCGTTTTCAAATCGTAGAGGAAGAGGTCAGCTGACCTGGTTACCTGTTCGAGAATTGCAGCAGATGTGTTGTTTGCAGACATCGATACAGCGACCGCATTGGATGCAC
>JAHJRJ010000114.1 GCA_018830765.1 Bacteroidota bacterium
AACAAATGAATCAATGAATAAATGTTAAAATTATTTAAATCCGATTTACACATTCATACGTGTTTATCGCCGTGCGGCGATCTGAAAATGTCGCCGAAAAACATCATACATAAAGCTCTTGAAAATAATTTGGATATGATCGCAATTTGCGATCATAACTCTGCGGAAAATGTTCAAGCGGTTATAAAAGCCGCAGAAGGTAAAAATATTTTGGTAATACCTGGAATTGAAATTTGTACTAAAGAAGAAATTCATGTGTTATCGCTCTTTGAAAAAATGGAATCTGCATCTAAATTGCAATTTTTGATCTATGCACACATTTTTGGAGAAAACAATCCCGACGCTTTCGGTATGCAGATAATTGCCAACGAGAACGATGAAGTGGAGAAATTCGAAACGAAATTATTAATCGGTGCAGCTGATTTATCAATTGAACAAGTTGTAGATGAAATCCATAAACTTAACGGAGTAGCAATCGCTTCGCATATCGACAGAGAAAGTTACAGCGTAATCGGACAGTTGGGTTTCGTTCCTGATAATTTGAATTTTGATGCGTTAGAAATATCGCCACGAATCAGTTTTGAAGATGCAAGGAAACGGTTTCCCGAATATCGAAATTATGAATTCATTCAAAATTCAGATGCACATTTTATAGATGATATCGGAAAAGTGACAACCGAATTTTTATTAGCAAAATCGTCGTTTAATGAGATTAAAAAAGCACTTAAAAATGAAGATGGTAGAAAGGTGATTGAATAAGTACGAAGCACGAATACCTGCCCGCCGTCCGTCTCCGTCAACCCCGATTTTATCGGGGTCAACTGACGGATGACGGACTTTGGCAGGCTCGCCTAAGTTCTTTGAACGTCGGCGAGCAGGCGGGTCGAATTTCGAAACAATACCGAAATCCCCGCCCGAACGACTGAAGTCGTTCAGTCGGGCGGGTAAAATCTAAAACAACCTGTGTAAGTTTGAGGATTTGAGAATTTGATATTTGAATTTATTTCGTAATTCGAACTTCGGATTTCGAATTTTAAGAGATGGAAGATTTATCATTACATATACTCGATATTGCAGAAAATTCAATTAACGCCGGCGCAAAGAATATTGAAATAGTAATAACAGATAGTTTATCGAATGATCTGCTGACTATCGAGATTAAAGATGATGGAAAAGGAATTGATGCTGAAGCACAACAAAAAGTAATGGATCCGTTTTATACAACACGCACAACTCGAAAAGTCGGCTTAGGTTTAGCATTGCTCGAAGAAGCGGCAAAAGACGCTGATGGACAATTAAAATTAGAGTCTGAGTTGGGCAAAGGAACTAAAGTTTATGCTGTGTTTCGACTCAGTCATATTGATAGAAAACCAATAGGTAACATAGTTGATACAATCGTAACAATAATAGCTGGAAATCCAGAGTTAAATTTAAAATTCATATACAAACAAGATGATAATAAGTTTGTTTTCGATACAACTGAAATAAAAAATCGGATTGGTGATTTGGAAATCAACTCGATAGAAATAATAAAATTCATTCACCAATATTTAAGTGAAAATGTTAATAAATTATTATAAAAATATTATAGGAGATTTCTATGGAATATAATGCAGAAGTAGTAGCACAAGAAATTTCGAATCGATGGGGAAACAGGCCAGAGAATATCATTGAGATGATGCACGATATTCAAACCGAACTAAATTATCTACCGAAAGATGTTTTATATGAGGTTTCCAATCTGGCAAACGTCCCGATAAGCAAAATTTATCACATAGCAACGTTTTATAACGCTTTTAGTCTTAAACCAAAAGGCAAATACAAAATATGTGTATGTATGGGAACTCCATGTTACGCATTAGGAGCACAGCGTATAGTAAATGAACTCGAACGTGAACTTGAAATTAAATGCGGTGAAACGACTAAGGATATGAAGTTTAGTATTGAAATCACTGGTTGTGTCGGTACCTGTGGTTTGGCTCCGGTTGTAGTGATTAATGAAGATTTGTTTGGACCAATTCCAGTTACAGGGGTTCCGAAATTACTTAAGAAATATAATGGCAAATAATTTATCAGAGGAGATAAACTATGGCAAAGTTAAAAATTGAAGATTTAGATAAAATTACAGAAGACGTTCGCCGTAAGATGACGATACGTGAAGGCGGCGGAAACGTAAAAATAACCGTGCACATGGGAACCTGCGGAATTGCTGCTGGCGCACGGACAGTTATGAGCGTTTTTTTAAAGGAAATTGAGACTCATAACGTCAAAGATGTTATCATTACTACTTCAGGATGTGCGGGTTTGTGCAGTAAAGAACCGATGGCTACGGTAGAGTTCGGAGATCAGGCACCTGTAAAATATATCGAACTCAACGAGAATAAAGTTAAAAAGATATTTGACGATCATGTTCTGAAAGGAAAATTTGTAACAGAATATGCACTGTCGATAGGCAGTGAGAGAATACAATAATTCTCATCAATAAAAGGAGAATCTAGATGAAAAATTATCGATTACAGTTGATGGTTTGCGCCGGAACTGGCTGCGTTTCGAACCATTCATTTGAAATTAAAGATGCGTTAGAGAAAGAAATCGAAAAACAAAACCTTCAAAACGAAGCACAAGTTGTGTTAACGGGATGTAACGGATTTTGCGGGGCAGGCCCTTTACTTGTGGTCCAACCCGATGGAATTTTTTATCAATTGTTGAAAACCACAGATATTCCATTACTTGTGCAGGAACATTTAATAAAAGGTAGGCCTGTTAAAAAATTACTATACACCCCACCAGAAGAGAAAATACCAATTCCTAAGATGATGGATATACCATTTTTCTCGGACCAAACTTTAATAGCATTGCGCAATCGCGGTTTGATCGACCCGGAAAATATTGAGGATTATATTGCCCGAGGCGGATACAAAGCTTTAGCAAAAGTTTTAACTTCGATGACACCTGATGAGGTGTTAGCCGAAATCAAAGCTTCAGGTTTGAGGGGTCGTGGTGGTGGAGGTTTTCCAACCGGTGTTAAGTGGGAAACTTGCAAACGCGCACACGGTGATGAAAAATATGTAATCTGCAATGCTGACGAGGGCGACCCGGGAGCATTTATGGATAGAAGTATTATCGAAGGCGACCCGCATGCTGTAATCGAGGGAATGATTATCGGTGCTTATGCAATAGAAAATGTTCGTCAAGGTTATATATATGTACGCATGGAATACCCACTGGCAATCAAACGTTTCCAAATTGCAATTAAGCAGGCACGTGAGTATGGGCTTTTAGGTGAAAATATTTTTGATAAAGGATTTAACTTCGATATCGAAGTTCGAAGAGGTGCTGGTGCATTTGTTTGCGGTGAATCGACAGCACTAATGGCTTCTATCGAGGGAAGACCTGGAGAACCGAGAGCAAAATATATTCACACCGTAGAAAAAGGATTATGGGAACGTCCAACTTGTTTGAACAATGTTGAAACTTGGGTAAATGTTCCCCAGATAATACTCAAAGGATCAAAATGGTTCACAAGTATAGGAACAGGTGATGTTTCAATCGATCCATGGGGTGGAAGTAAAGGTACAAAAGTTTTCTCTTTAGCTGGCAAAGTGAACAACACCGGATTGGTAGAGGTACCGATGGGAATCACGCTCCGAGAAATTATATACATAATTGGAGGTGGTATAAGAGATGGCAAAAAGTTTAAAGCAGTACAAACCGGCGGTCCGTCCGGCGGCTTTATCCCCGAAAGCATGCTCGACCTTACAGTTGATTTTGAAGAATTAACAAAAGTCGGTTCGATGATGGGTTCAGGCGGTATGGTTGTTACCGATGAAGGTAACTGTATGGTCGATATGGCTAAATATTTTCTAAAATTTACTCAAGATGAATCGTGTGGTAAATGCATCCCTTGTCGGGAAGGAACAAAGCGAATGTTAGATATTCTCGAAAAGATTACAAATGGTGATGGTACCGAAGAAGATTTAATCTTATTAGAAGAGTTATCGAATATGATTGTTGAATCATCTTTATGCGCTCTTGGCGGATCGGCACCCAACCCTGTATTAACTACACTCAAATACTTCCGTGAAGAGTATGAAGCCCACGTTAACGACAAAAAATGCCCTGCTCGCATTTGTTGTCAATTAAATACATATACAATTGACGAAAAAATTTGTCTTGAAATCGGTCACGGATGCGATGTCTGTAAAAAATATTGCCCCGATGGAGCCATAATTGGTGAGATAAAGAAAGTTCACTACATCGATCCGGCAAAATGCAGTAAATGTGGTGCTTGTTATGATGTATGTAATTTCAACGCAGTTAACATTCAATAAAGCAAAGGAGAAATTATGGTAAACGTTAAAATAGATGGAAAAGAAGTAGAAGTTCCACAAGATACTTCAATTCTAAAAGCCGCTGAAAAAGCAGGTATCTGGATACCGACGATGTGTTATAACGATTTAATCGAACCTTACGGTGTTTGTCGTCTCTGTAGTGTGGAAGTTATTCGAGGTAAAAGAGCACGTGTTGTAACTGCGTGTAATTATCCAGTAAGAGAGGGACTTACCATAAATACAAATTCTGAAAAGATTCAGTGGATTCGAAAACTGATAATGGAAATGATGCTGTCACG
>JAHJRJ010000115.1 GCA_018830765.1 Bacteroidota bacterium
CTTAACATCTTGTACTTTGATTTCATAAAACCTCCTTATATTGTTTATGATTATTTAGTTAGTACCCACGATGGGTATATTACTACAAAAACTGACAAAATAATACGAAGATATTAGCTAAAAGTCAAATACTTTATTAATGAGCTTCAAACCAATTCTTTCCGGCCCCAATTTCTACTTCTAGCGGGACATCCAGCGGAAGCGCAGATTTCATTTTGTTGGCAATCAACTTTTTGGCTTCTTCAACAAAATTATGATGAACTTCAAATACAAGTTCATCGTGCACCTGTAGCAACATTCTCATTTTATGGCGGTCATTTTTAGAAGCGTTATAAATATTAATCATCGCAAGTTTAATCATATCGGCGGCTGTTCCTTGTATCGGCATATTAATAGCTTGCCGCTCTGCATTACTTCTTAGGTTTTGATTTCTACTCTTTAAGTTAGGTAAATATCTTCTTCTCCCCAAAATCGTTTCCACATAACCGTCTTGTCTTGCTTTTTCAATAGTGCTATCGATATATTTCTTTACGTTCGGGAAACGCTCGTGGTATTTCTCTATAATTTCTTTAGCTTCTGATTGCGAAATATCAAGCCGGTTTGCTAATCCAAAAGCGCCGATTCCGTACATTATACCGAAATTAACTTCCTTGGCTTTGCGTCGCATTTCTTTCGTTACGTCTTTCAGTTCAACACCGAAAACCTTCGATGCTGTCGTTGCGTGTATGTCTTCGCCTTTGTGGAACGCTTCGCTCAACCCCGGATCGCCTGAGATATGAGCCATTACGCGCAACTCAATCTGCGAGTAATCTGCGGAGAGTATTCGCCAATCATCATTTTCCGGAATGAACGCTTTCCGTATTTCTCTTCCGATATCGGTGCGTATCGGAATATTTTGCAGGTTCGGATTACTGCTCGATAGTCTACCCGTAGTAGTTATTGTCTGATTGAACGACGTATGGACGCGGCCGGTTTTAGAGTTGATTAAGGTCGAAAGCGCATCGACATAAGTCGATTTTAATTTTGAGATTGTCCGATACTCCAAAAGTTTATCGACTATCGGATGTTGATGCTTTAATTCTTCTAATACACTTACGTCCGTGGAATAGCCGGTCTTTGTTTTTTTTACTGACGGGAGTTTCAAATCTTCAAACAGTATCTTGCTTAATTGTTGAGTGGAGTTTACGTTAAACATTTTTCCCGCTAAAGTATAGACATCGTTGACGTTGTTATCTAAAATTTTCTCTAAATCTTTCGACATCTTATTCAGAAAATATGTATCTAACTTAATTCCTGTGAATTCCATTTCAGCAAGCACGCTTATCAGCGGAAATTCAATATCTTCACATAATTTAATAAGTTGGTAGTCGTTCAGTTTTGCCTTCAAAATTTCGTACAGTTGAAACGTGATGTCCGCATCTTCACAAGAATAATCAGAAACTTTTTCCAATGGAATATTTCTGATATCTTTTTCGCCGCCTAACAGTTCATCGTAGGTTATGGTTTTATAATTTAAGTGCTCCATCGCCATAGCGTCCAAGTTGTGCCTGCCGTCGGGTCGTAAGATGTAGTTTGCAACCATCGTATCGAATGCGACGCCCTTAACTTCGATACCGTAATTTGCCATTACAAGCATATCATATTTAATATTCTGTCCGCACTTAGACACCTTTTCATCAACGAAAATACCGGAAAGCAGTTTTAGAATATCTGTGCAATTAAAGCCAACCCAATCTGATTTTTGATTTATAATTTTTGATTTTTGATTTGTTGAGTGGTGATGTTCATCGAACAGAGATTCTTGAAAAGTTGACAACTCTCCACGATCTACTCTACGAGTCCGTAGGACGATCTCGTAGGGAGACGGTAGGTCAACTCGTTGAGAAGAACTGTTATCGATCTTTCTCTCTAGATATTTTAATATCGTGCTATATGAGCCAGAATTATCCGCAAGTGGAACGTAGTAAGCTTCGCGGGGTTTTAAGCAAAAAGATATTCCGATTAACTCGGCTTTGAACGTGTCTATGCTTGTCGTTTCAGTATCAAACACAAAGAAATTTGATTTTTTTAATCTTTTTACCAAATCGCTAAGTTCTTCTTCTGACTTGATTATTCGATAGTGATGCTCATCGGTTGTGATGTTTGTATAAATCGTTTCGGGAATCGATGTTCGTGGTTCGTCAGTTCCGTCCGTCCGTATGGACGGACGGAAAGGTACTGCAACTGGCGGTTTGTCCGGCGGCGTGGTCAGTTTGCGGAGTAAATACTTAAATTCTAATTCTGTAAAAAGTAAAATCAATTTATCTATATTCTTGGGCTTAGCTTGAAGCCGATGAATATCTACGTCGATAGGTACTTTTGTGTCGATGGTTACGAGTGACTTAGAAAGTAGAGCTTTGTCTTTATTGTCCCTCAATTTTTGTTGGAGAGATTGTCTAGATATTTTGTCAATGTTATCTAATATATTCTCAATCGTGCCGTACTCGCGAACGAGCGGTATCGCAGTCATCTCGCCGATACCTGGCACGCCGGGTACGTTATCAGATTTATCACCCGTTAATCCCAACACATCTATAACTTTATCGGGTGTAACGCCGAATTTTTCTTCCACATGTTCGAAGTCGATTATTTCCCACTCGTTGCCGCTTTTTCCGGGTCTATAAATTTTTGTTAGCGGTGAGATGAGCTGCATAAAATCTTTATCGCTTGTTACAAGAAAAGTTTCCATTCCTTCGGCTTCGGCTTTGTGTGCGAGTGTTCCCATTATATCATCGGCTTCATAGCCAGCCATCTCAAGAATCGGAACATTGTAGGCTTCAACCACTTCTCTGAGTCGTCCAAGTTGTGATGCCATTTCTTCGGGCATTTTCTGCCGCGTGGCTTTGTATGGCTCATACATTTTATGACGGAAAGTCGGCTCCGGACGGTCAAACACTACTGCAATGTGATCCGGTTTCTCTTCATCCAAAATTTTCATTAGAGTGTTTACAAAACCGTAAACTGCGCTGGTATGCTCACCCTTCGAATTGATTAGAGGTTTTGAGATAAAAGAAAAGTAAGCGCGATATGCAAGAGCCGACCCGTCTAATAAAAATAGTCGCTCTCTGCGTGCTTGATTTTTACTCGTATTTTCCATCAAATATTTTCTTAAAAAAAGATTGGAAATACTCACCACGATGATAAGTATTCCCCAAAATGTAAGAGATTCTTGCGATTATTTCTAAATCATTTGTTGATTGAAAGCAATTCGATTTCAAAAATCAATGTAGCATTCGGTCCGATAACTCCGCCGGCTCCACGTTCGCCGTAAGCGAGGTCGGTGGGTATGAACAATTTCCATTTAGACCCGACAGGCATTAATTGTAGAGCTTCAACCCATCCTTTAATTACACCTGTGACAGGAAATGTAGCTGGTTCACCGCGCTTAAAAGAGCTATCAAATTCGGTCCCATCGATCAACGTTCCGCTATAGTGTACAGCTACAGTTTCTGTGGATTTCGGTTTTGGACCCGTACCGGCTGTTATAATTTTATACTGTAATCCGCTGGGCAATGTTATGACGTCTTTATCTTTCTTGTTTTCGGCAAGGAAAGCTTCACCCTCAATTTTATTTTTATCCTTTTCTGCGTTTATTTTTTCCTCGTGCCTTGCCATAAGTTGTTTTTGTAATTCCATCATTACAGCTTGCGATTGTTCTTC
>JAHJRJ010000116.1 GCA_018830765.1 Bacteroidota bacterium
TCGTGGTGAAATCGAGAACGAAACATTTTGCGCCGACTCGGTGACGCTGACAATCACAGGCAGGAATATACATCCGGGCTACGCTAAAAATAAATTGGTGAACAGTATTAAGGTAGCTGCAGAAATTATCGAAAAACTACCCAAAGATTCACTTTCACCCGAGACGACTGAAAAACGCGAAGGCTACGTTCACCCACATATCATCAACGGTGGAGTAGAAAAGACAGTTATAAAATATTTGATCAGAGATTTTGAAGAAAAAAACTTGAAAGAGAAAGAAGATTACATTCGGAAATTAGCTGAAGAGGTAATAGTGAAATATCCGAACGCGAAAATGGATTTTAAAGTTGATGAATCCTACCGCAACATGCGTTATGTATTAGATAAATACCCACACGTTCTCGATTATGCGAAAGAAGCAATAAGCCGGTCAGGATTAGATCCCGTAATGAATTTTATTCGCGGCGGAACTGATGGTGCTCGGCTTTGCTTTATGGGCTTACCGACACCAAACCTTTTTGCAGGCGGTCATTCATTCCATTCACAACGCGAGTGGATAAGTGTACAAGATATGCAGAAAGCTGTAGAAACACTCGTTGATCTCGTCCAGGTGTGGGAAGAGAAGAGCGTTTAGTAAGAAGTCTATATAACTCCGGCAAAAAACAAAACCATTACTACCAAACCGACCACGATTAATCCGATTAGTGCGAATAAAACCGGAGATGCATTTTCAGTATCTTCCGGCCCTTGAATTTCTTTGTGTAACATATTGCACACTCCTTTCCTTGTTAATGTTTATTTACATTGTTAAGTTAAAGCAAGGAGGGAGGGGCGCGAGAACTGATTGAACAAGAGAAAAATTTTTGAGGTACATCGGCTTGCGTTCCGAGATAAAATTCTGAAGGAATCAGTGGGAGTCGTACTATGTTGAATTGAATGGCTTCGGGAAAGAATGTTAACTTAATTTTTAAAACGTTAATATGTTTTTTGAGAAGTATATACAGCGGTGTTTTGCCTTTAGATTTGTCTGCTGTGAATATGTACAGACTTCCTTTAGGCGTTCCATTAATTTCGGGAATAGTCGTCCAAACCATTCTTGTCAAAAGGAGCAGGTATGATGATAGTATAACCCAAGTCAATATTTTATTTATTGAAACCATGCTGTCCGCTTACAATATTTACTGTATTAAATATCACTAATTTTTCAGAAGAAACAAAAAAAATGCTTATTAAACCGTTCATCAGAGTTTTTTTATTAAACATATTTATTTTTGTTATTATTATAAATATAGTAAAAAGTCAAAGTCATCAAGATGATAAAAGTTCAATTTTATTAAAGGCATACGATTTAATTTCCACAAATCCCAAAGAAGCTGTTAAATTATTTGAGTTAGCTTCTCAGCTTGACTCTTCTGATTCACAAATCAAAAAACAGTTGGGTTATCTTTATATTTCTGATGGACAGAATGAAAAAGCTGTCGAAAATTTTAAAATTGCAGATGAGCTTTCTCCTTCCGATACAAATAAACTTCAGATAGCTTATCTATTAAATTTACTAAAAAGGAACGAAGAAGCTCTAATATATTTTCAGCAACTGGAAAATAGCGTTGACGCAGAAATACGTGAAAAATCACAAATAGCGGTTTTAGTTTTAGAGCAAAGTACCCGGGGACAAAAATTTCCGTGGTGGGGCGATGTCTATGCTGACCCTTATTATGATACAAGATTTGAGAGCGCATTCTGGTATTTGCGAGTTCGGCAGGGTTACTACCTCGATAAAGAAAAGTTATTTTCAATCTTTGGTGCAGTTAAAATTTCAGGTGATTCAAAATCAAAAAGTGGGACTGATGCCATAGCTCCGGAGCTTTATTCCGATAATGCATTAATCATTGGTACCGGATTTAAGATTTCACCTTTTTACGGTTTTTCAACCGAAATTCAAGGTGGGGTAGGAATAGAATTATTAGAAAGTAATTCTAATAGAAAAGTAAAAGAGGATTTTCGGTTTGAGTTGATATATGGAAATGGGATATATCCGTCAATTTCAATTCCGGAGAAAATCAGATTTGTACTTAAACCGCTAACTGACGTGTTTGGCTCTTTCGGATATTATTCGCGCTTCAAAAACGGAATAGGTTACGGCTCGGGTCGATTAGGTGCAAGGGTGATTGAGTTCAAAAAAAGCGCGATTGATATTTATAGCCGGTTTAATATTGCCCGCGATACGGAGAAAAAATATTACAATAATTTAGTCGAATGGGGTGGAGGTTTTCGGATTATTCCTGATCACTTATTTGGGTTAATATTCGCCGCCGAGTTCCATCGCGGGCGTTATTGGCGGGTAACCGACCAACTTATACCCAATGGCTTGTATTATAATAGTTACAGGTTTTTCATAATATTTGATAGACCCTTATGATAGATATTATTATATCAATATTCCAATCGACGTATGATACTCTGTATGTAGCTACTTTTATTGTAGCTGTTTTTTTATTTTTAAGCGGGTTGGATGATCTCTTCGTTGATTTATATTACTGGTTCAATAATATCTTCAACAAGAAACGAATGAATAAATACCGGTACATGAAACCAGAAGAGATGGAGGATGTTCCAGA
>JAHJRJ010000008.1 GCA_018830765.1 Bacteroidota bacterium
ATAACAACGTTCTTCATCATGTCGAATTCTTTTTTCGTAATAGTAGCTCCGACTTTCTTATCAAGCGGAATGTGCAGCGAGATAAAGTCCGACTGCTTCAAAACTTCTTCTTGGCTCACAAATTTAACAGACAACGGACTTTCCTTCACAATCGGGTCGTAGGTAATAACTTTCATTCCAAGTCCTATCGCACGCTTTGCGACTTCTCTGCCGATATTTCCCAAACCGAACAGTCCCAAAGTTTTACCGGTCAGCTCGATGCCTTTTCCGTACTCTTTTTTGGGCCATTTCATATTTCGCATTTCGCCCGTAGAAACGTGCAAAAAACGGCACAAAGCAAACATGTGAGCAATCGCTAATTCAGCTACCGATATCGAGGAAGCGCTTGGTGTGTAGAGAACGGGAATTCCCTTGCTCTTTGCATACGCAACGTCGATGTTATCCAAGCCGACGCCGCCGCGAGCAATCGCTTTAAGGTTTTTACCGGCTTCGATTACTTCTTTAGTTACTTTCGTCGCCGAACGCACGATGATTGCATCGTAGTCCGGTATTTCTTTTAACAACTCCTCCGGAGTAAGTTTTTTATCGACAACCTCAAAACCTGCTTCCGATAAAATCTTTTTTCCTATGTCTTCTATTCCATCAGAAATTAATATTTTCATAATTCATTCCTTTCTATAGTTGTAATATTTTTTCGATTGCCGACGTAACTTCTTTAATGTCTGCCATCGTTAATTCACCCATGTGAGCGATACGGAAAGTTTTTTCTTTCAAATCGCCGTAACCGTTAGAGATTTGCAATCCCATCTTTCCCAAAGCGCTATTAAGGTCTGCGACTGAAATATTTTTAGTATTTGTAATTGTAGTAAGCGTTTGAGAAGAGAATTTTTCTTCCGGGAATAACGCAAAATGTTTCTTCGCCCAAGCGCGTGTATATTCTGCCATCTCAAAATGACGATTGAATCTGTTTTCCAATCCTTCGGCTAAAATTCTGTCAAGCTGGAAGTTTAATGCGAACATATGCGACAGCGAAGGGGTTGATGGATACTGGTGGTCTTTCTTCTCGATGTAGCTGTACAGGTCAACAAGGTCAAGATACAATCCGCGATTCTTTACTGTCTTCGCGTGTTCCAAGGCACGCATCGAAACTGAAGCTATCGACATTCCAGGCGGAAGTGCGAGAGCTTTTTGTGTAGAAGTTATACAAACATCAATTCCCAGTTTATCGACGTCAATCTTTATGCCGCCGAGAGAACTTACTGCATCAACGAGCCAATAAACGTCGGGGTACTTTTTCTTTAGCTCTGCAAACGGTTCCAAGTTGTGCATGATACCCGTGCTTGTCTCGTTGTGAGTGATTGTAAAGACGTCGTACTTACCTGTAGACAAATATTGATCAACAATTTCGGGTGTGGTTGGTTTTCCTAACTCTGCAGAATGTTTGTCTGCTGGTATACCGTTAGCTTCAGCCATCTTAAACCATCTGTCGCCGAATGCACCGACCGAAAATACGATGGCTCGTTTAGCAGTTAAGGATTTGATTGAACCTTCCATCAAGCCCGACCCCGAAGTGGTGGAGAGTAAAATCGGATTTGCGGTGTACATTAGTTTGCGAAGTTTTTCTGTGATCTCACGTTGAAGGTTCGAAGCATCTTTACTTCGATGCCCGATCATCGGTGTAGACATTTTGGCTAATACCTCCGGTGCAACTTCCGTTGGACCGGGAATAAATAATTTCTTATGCATAGTTTCCTCTCATTGGATAATTTTAAAATTTTTTATTTTATAAAAATTCTCAAGAACGGGGTGAGTATTTCAATACAATTTTAAGCAATTTTTGGGAGATTTACAAAAGTTTAATAACAAATTACTTGTATCCTCTGATAAGCACTGAAAGAAATCAAAATTTTACAATCTTTTGCAAATCTTCCAAATCTTTCTTATCTTTTAACAGTCAAAAATTGACTATTGACCATTAACTATTGACAATTGTTCTGGGCCCGTAGTTCCAATTTGACATAACTTAACAATCCCGCTCGGCGGGAGCAGTTAAGTTATCTGTCAAATTGAGAATCCCGTTGAAGACGGGACTCAACCCCGATCCCGAAAGCTTTCGGGACGGGGTAAATTGGATACCCGCCTCCCGACGGTGTCGGGATTCGGGCGGGGAGCATCAGCCTTCTTCGAAAACTGCCCACGAGCGTTATTAAGCGAGTGGTTGCAATTTTCAGAGAGGTTGTCCAATAAGTTCTTTAAGAGGAATGTAGAGCGAAATTCATTCCCGCCAGACAGGTGTCGGGCTGGTCGCTTTTTAATGAAATGAGCGCCTTTGGCGCCATGGCGCTCTGCGCCATTTAAGCGAACTAAAGTTCGCACTACATTGAATATTCTACTTTTTGGTCAACCCCAAGCTGTAGTAGCCAAAGAAGAAATGAAGATGAGCTTGTCGGGACAATCGTTCTTTAAAATAAATATGATATGTAAAATCCTGGGCCCGTAGCTCAATCGGATAGAGCATCAGCCTTCTAAGCTGAGGGTTACGCGTTCGATTCGCGTCGGGCCTACTAAGCCGGAGTGGTGGAATTGGCAGACACACCGTGTTCAGGGCGCGGCGCTCGCAAGAGCATGCGGGTTCAAGTCCCGCCTCCGGCACTTCCAAAATTTCATAAGTTAGCAAACAACGTGCAGCTAACTTATAAGAAATTTTGAGAATCCGCCGAAGTGAAACAAAGGCGGATGGATAGAAAAACATAGTTTAACGAATGCAATGAAGTTAAGTTATAAGTCATTTTGAGGACCCGCCGAAGTGACGTGCCAACGTAACGAAGGCGGATAGTCCCCCTAAAGCTCAGGTTCGGTTAGTAATAAGTAGTATGTAGTAATCTGCTTATATACTTATAATCTTCATTCACCACCGTTCGCATAATAAAATTCGTCTTCTCCCTTTCGAACTCCATCGGATAGATTAAATCGGCGTATGTAACTTTTATCCGCTCGCTGACGGTATCGTCTCTAATAGTATAAAATCGAAGAAGCACTTTTAAATGCATCTCTGGAAAAGAATACCAGCTTAAATTTATCTTCCCTTTCATCGCGGTAAATTTCCAATCAGTCTCAAAGCTTCTTATCAATCTCTCTTCATCGTCGTAATAAATTTCAATCTTATAAGGTCGTTGCTTTGAAAACAATTGCAAGTTTACATCAAAATAAGTTGTGTCGTTTGAATATTTCTTCTTAACTTCTCGCGCTATCTTCCACCGGGTTGTATCTAAGGTAGCAAGCGGCTCGATATGGGCTGTGAGTATTTTTCCCAATAGTAATGTATCCCGTTTAGAATGTTTTATTTTTACGCTATCCAAATATTCAAAACTTTTTAAATTAATATTAAATTCTTTTGTGTTTACATCAAAAGTTTGATTAACCTGCACTGTCCTGAACCACTCTTCATTATAAACAGGTCTGTGGTATAGATGAAAAGATAAAATACCGATTGCTGTAATTGTAACAACGAATATCTTACCGGTTTTCAATTTTTCCATAATAGGTTTGAACGTAGGAGTATCACGATAAACAGCAGCGAAGGCATAAAAGAAAGGGAGTACTAAAAATATTAATAATAGAATTGGAATAAAATTTACACTGGCGGTAACTGCTGAGTCGGATAATTGAAACCTCGCCATCGCGTAACTACGTACGCTGAATAAAGTCCATTCATTAAAGACAATCCTGAACATTGGGAATGGTGCGATTAAGAATAAAATGATTTTTAAAAATCGAACTCGAATTAACAACGCGAGCGACACGAAAAACAAACCGGCAGCAGGATAAATTGCGATTGATGTATTTAGAAAAGATAGTGGAATAGTGTAAATTAATAACAAAATGGCTGACCGTTTATAGAAATAGTAAGGGCACTTTGAGAGTCTAATTTTTTTCTCAAACCGGAATGACATCAATAAACCTAAAAACCCAAACATTGCCGATAGTAAAAGATACAGGCCAAAATCAGTAAACCACGGATACCGGATTCCTTTTAACAAGCATAACAGATCCGATGCGAACCAAGCAAGAGTTACGGGCGGAATTGTAAATAAAAATAACTTAATTCCCGAAAACCTGCGCGGGTTCGGAATCGGCAAATCTGTGCTGGAATTGATAATTGGTGATTGAGTTACGACGAGACGTCGGCGACGTACGTCGATGAATGTCACGACAGATAAAATAATGCTTACGAGTATAAATGCCGTTAAGATCCATTTCGGTAGGAATATCGTGAACCCCGAAGATATCGGGGTGAACGAACCGATTACATACAGCCAATACTTATCGGTAGTTCGATCGGGGATTCCTTTGTCGAAGCGCTCAACGAGTTTTAAAACCAAATCGCCCGAACGTTTTAACCCACGCAGGTCGAAATTTTTGTAATTGTCTTGAGGTGTATGTATCGGTTTAGTTATATCGGTAATGAAAGCAATAGACGGAATTCCCCGGTCTAAAAACGGCTGATGGTCCGAGCCAACGCCCATCGGAGTAGCATAGTTGAGTGTAAAAGCGTGAACGGGATAGGATAGATTTGTATAACCCAGTTTATTATACTCTTCAATTGCCGCTTTTACAAGCCATTTCGGTGCACTTTGAGTGTATGTGTGAGGATCGATTTCAAGTATTCCTAATCCATTAGCCATATCTACTTGCAGCATCAATGCGACGCTATCAATATCTGGGAAAAAATCTGCAAAGTAAGTTGAGCCTTGAAGTCCCTGTTCCTCGCCGCCGAAAAGAGCAAAAACGACCGTTGACTGCATTTCTCTTTTAGCAATGATGCGGGAGAGTTCTAACACGACGGCTGATCCAGAACCGTTGTCGTCGGCGCCCGGTATTTCTGGACCCGCTGAATCAATGTGTCCGCCGATTACTATGATTCTTTTAGCAGCTCCCTTTTTAATACCGACAGCAACTCCGCTATTTGTATTTACCTTGGCTGTGAACGTCATGGGCATGATGTAGGCGGTATCGCATCCAAAAGATTTAAATTTATCTACTGCAAACTTTAGTGCGCGCTGTTCAGCAGGAGAGCCCATCGGTCGCGGTCCGATATCCACGGAGAGGACTTTTAAAATTTGTTCTGCGTGTTGCTTTGAAAATTCCGTTTGTGCGGAAGCGATGTTTAAGAAAGATAGTAGTAACGCTATGGTAAAAAAAATCATGTAAGATTTTTATTGAAAAAATCCAAAAGTTTTTCGTGATAAACTTTTCCGCCGACTTCCCATGCGTCGTTATGTTCAGCGTTCTCGATCGGAAAAAGTTCTTTTGGGTCGTCTGTGTTTTCGTACAGCTTTATAGAATTTGTGTAATTTATGTGTTTATCTTTTGGGGAGTACACGAACAAAATCGGTATATGAATCTCGGCAACCAACTGTAAGGGCGATACGTCTCTGGCTTTGAAGCGCGCCATAATCTCTGAACGCTTGATTACAATATTTCTTAAATAGTGAAAAGGAATTTTGATAATTCTTTTTTGATAATCGTCGAATATCGAACGTAAAGTAGCGAACGAATTTTCCGAAACTACTGCCTTTATCCGCTTATCAATTCTCGCAGCTTGAATAGCAATTGCCGCACCCATTGATGTTCCGAAGACTCCGATATTTCCCAATTTAATATCTTTTCTGGATTCGACATATTCTAACACGCTTATGAAATCGAATTTTTCGTAATAACCGTATGTGCAGAATGTACCGCCGCTTAA
>JAHJRJ010000117.1 GCA_018830765.1 Bacteroidota bacterium
ATTCCGAAAATTGACGACTTAATTGACTTAACTCCAAAATTTGAAACGAACCCGGAGAATTTTCAACCTTATAGTCGCGACCCGGTAACCTTGGCTCGTCCTTGGGCAATACCCGGCACACCCGGACTCGAGCATAAGATAGGTGGTTTGGAAAAAGAAAATTTATCTGGTAACATAAGCTATGACCCTGCTAACCACGATTACATGGTAAAGATTCGCGCTAAAAAAGTTGAAAATATTGCCAACGACATTAATACTGCAGTTCATAATATGAGATCGGAAGGTTTATCGGTCTCTCACTTGCATCTCCGATATTTGAATCCCCTACCGGAAAATGTCGGACAGATATTAAATAATTTTAAACAGATTCTAGTTCCTGAAATCAACCTGGGCTAACTAATGCAACAAAAAATATTTCATCGGGCAGAGTTTCTATATCAAGAAAATTATATTTCCTTAATAAGATTCTGAATGTATTAACAGATGAAACCGTTGGATAGAGGAGTTTGTAGTCTCTATCGGGGAAATAAAAAGCGTTGAGAATAGCGTGCGATTCGGATTCTTGAGCTGTTTCATCTTTAAGAAAACGAAAGCCGTGGTCAGCTTGAATTATTATAACCGGTTTAACATTTGAATTCGATAATATAAAATCTACTAATTCCATTAATAGTTTATTAGTGAATTTAAGTTGTTCTAAATATTTCCACATATTTGAATCGTCACGTGCATAATTATCAGGCATTATATTTCCTTTTGCATCGAAATAATATGGCGGGTGCGGCAGCATAAAATGTGCATAAACAAAGAAACTGTTATCGAGATTTTTTAAAGTAACATCCTTGAGTTTAGAAGCTAAATCCAGGTTTATTTTAATAATATCAATTTCCGGTTCAAAATTTAGTCCAAGCGCTACCCCCACTTTATCAATATTTATAATCCCTTCGAACAAAGTATTTTTGAAGAAGTGAGGTTCGTCTAAGAGTTCGAATCTGTAGAACTTTGAAGTGTTTGAAATGTCGAATAGCGAGTAGTTTATTATTTGATATCCATTCTTTTCAAGAATGTTAACTAAAGTATTATTCTTGATCAACTTGAACAAATTAGGATAATGAGCGAAAGTTAATTTGTCGAACGATTCGTAGTGTAGATAGGAAAGGTTAAATGTAGATGCGATGGTAAAGTGAGTTTGATTGTAATTGCTTTTACTTCTGCGAGCGACATAGAATCCTCTTTTAATAAGAAAATTTGTTAGCTCAGAATTATCGAATTTCCAATATTTTTTCAAACTTTCAAAGTTTGTGTAAGAGTCTAAAACAATGTAATAAATATTTGGGTCGGAGATGCCTTTGGCAAAAGTTGAATCGTTTCCCGAAGGAATTGCTGCCGATAAAGGAGAATTTTTGAGTATCCTCCGTAAGGAATCCGGCAAAGCCGTCCATTCGGACTTCGGACTTTCATTTTGAAGATATGTTTGTATCTCATCTGTCAACTTGATTGTTTTTGGTTCAAAGAAATATAGATTTTTGAATTCGACAACTAAAAATAAAAGCAGAAGCACGTTGAGATAAGCATTAAATCGAATTAGTTTGAAAGGTAAAATAAATATTATATAGGCTAATAAAAAAAAGGTGAAAGATAGCAAGGCAACCGAAGTAAGAATTTGGTTACCAAAAAAAAACCTCTCTGCTAAGCCGGCGTAAGTATGAATTTGGAATAAACCTTTATTGATTACTGCAAAATTAAAACTAACAAATAGAAATAACGTAGTAAGTATAGATGCTTTAATTTTATCTTTCAATATATACTTTGAAAGAAAGAAACTAATTATGGTAATCAGCACTATCAAAATAACCGATATGCCCATTTCAACTTCAGATATTGGGTACTCTGATTCTTTAATGGTTCGATAAACACTAAGTATATGAATAAATGAAATTAAACCGGTATGCAGAATAAATTGTTTTTTAATCAGCAAAGAAAATTTTTGTTTGAATTTGTCCATTTAACTATATGTCGGAGATGCCTTTGGCAATTGATTGCTTTCCATTAAAAATAATACTCTTTCGGATTCATCTATTTTTTCGCGGGAGATTGTTCTAAAAAATTTTTCAAACTCCTTTTCAAAATTAGATTGGTTGTATTGTAAAAAGATATCTTCTCTATTGCGCAGAAGTAACTGAGCATTCGCATCGCTCTTTGGAACGAATTCAATAATTAATTTTTTGGCTATTTTAGAAAAAAACTCTGCCAATGAGCCCAGAGGTATATTGTTAGCAATCGCAAGATGATGAATTAATGCAAGAGCCATTACCATATCGGCAGATGCGCGCTTCAAGAAAGAGATTCGTTCAGA
>JAHJRJ010000118.1 GCA_018830765.1 Bacteroidota bacterium
AAAGAAATTTTCAACTCGGAGGTTTTTATATGGATAATAATAAAACTTTACTAAATCACTATAAGATGTTGTTATGATTGGCTCTTTGTAAAATTGTTGAAGTTTTGTCTTTATTTGATTATTCAGTTTAAATGCCAACGATAAATTTCCAGCTTGTGCCACATCGAAACTTGTTCCCTTTTCTGGATCATACCAAACAAAATGATAAGCGGTGTTAACCTTGTACTCAGAGCGGGAAAGTGCGGCGGCGTATGTTGTGTAAATTGGGTCGTCCTTCGTGGCGTGGAGGTTGGAGAGATAGTTTTGTGAAAAGATTTGTGTACTAAAGAAAACTATTCCAGTGATAACATAGATTAAAAAGTTACACGAAGTTCCACGAAGAAGACACGAAGAACCATGAAGTTTATAAAACATATCTTTTAATCCCTTCTTTTAATTTGGTAACGTTGAAGTTTATTAGCAAACCGATTTTCTTTTCTGCAAATCTTAAATGAGTTAATATCTGAGCAGTATGAACTGGTGCTAGTGCATCAATAGATTTCAATTCAATTATAATTTTCTTTATAAACAATAGGAATTGGTTTTTGTCTTTCAATTTTAAATCCAAGTTTTGTTATTTTGTTTGATAAAAAATCAAATTCCATCTTTCTTCTTTCCTTCGTGTATCTTCGTGACTACTTCGTGCTTCTTCGTGAAACCAAATCTTGTATATTACACGAAGATTATTTTAATTTTATTTTAAGAATTTTATTTATATACTGTTGTGAACTCTCTTCAAAATTTACTTTGACTGTGTAAATACTATTTTCATTTTTAAACAATTCAGCATTCTCAATACTTTTAATCTGTTCAGTTGGAGAAAAAATATTTAACTCTTCAATTTGCTTTGGTTTACCCTGAACTTCGATAACATACTCGTTTCCTTTAAGTTCAGCCGAAAGAACCCGAAAACCGTTGGAACTTTCGCCGATAATCGGATAAGCAATACTCGGTATAACGCTAATTCCTCCGTTGTGATATATCTCAATTTTTAAATCTAAAGAAATCTCAAACTTTAAATTTACTACAACACCTTGTCTTTCATTAGATAATCCGAAAGAAGCCTCTTTTCCATCAATTAACACTTTTTGAATCACTGTTCCCAACGGAAAAGAAGGATTGAACTCAATCAACAATTTATTTTTACCATCATGGCTAAAATTATAAACTGTTTTCGTTTGATTTCTATTTAACTTAAAATTTAATTTGTGCTGGCCAACTTTTATGCTCTCAACTTTTAAAGAATCCCAATCAAAAGGAAATCTAGGAGATATACTTAACTTATTTTCCAGCGCAGATGGATTTAATCCAAGAATTCCTTCATAAATCGGTTGAAGGACCATCGTTTCAGACCAACATTGATGCGGGCAGACTCCGCTCGGTAAGTATTCAGCTCCATTTAATACTTCCTCAACATAACCGAGCGACCAATTTTTATAAACTAAAAGGTTATTCATTATATGAAAGAAACCTTGAATGTAATTACCATACATGTATTCAGCTAAAGCTGTCCAGCCTGTAAACAATGGCCAGACGCTTCCGTAATGATAACCTCGTGGATTAAACAAAGGACTTTGTTCACTTAAAATCCTAACTCCCCAGTCAGAAGTGAATCCGTTTTCGGCGTACGTATCTATCACTTTATACGCTTTATCTACATCGGCTAATTGAAAATATAGAGGCACAGCAGGAAGTACAGTTCTTTCTGGATTAAAGGTACCATCTTTAAATTTACCATAGTAAAAGAATTGATCGTCCGCATTCCAAAATTCGTCATTGATTTTCTTTCTCACTAATTCATACTCGCGCAAATAATAATCAGCTTCGTTTGAGAAGCCAAGTGTCCTTGCAATAAAACCTGCTTCTTTCAAAGCTTCAGCCCAGCAACCCGCAAGGTAAAGAGTTGTATGCGCACCGTAGAGACTCCCCCCCTCAACCCAGCCGTGTCCGACGTTTGTATTTTCAATTAAATGATCACCATCGGTATCGGTTGAAAACAAAAATTCCATCGCTCTTTTGATGTTCTCCCAGCTATGTCTGATGAACTCAATATCACCTGTCCATCTCAAATAATTACCGGCAAGAATAATGTAAAGTGGAGTTGCATCGGCAGCATCGTAGTGTATTACACCGCTTGTTGTTAGCTCATGATAAATCTTTCCAGAGATATCTTGAAATTTCTGATAAACTTCCAAAACCGATTTAACCTTTTCAAAATCCCCGTAACCCAAAATTGCTAACCCGCTCCACTGTCCGTCACGTCCGAAATACCAAGCATAACCGGGACGACCATTTACTTTGTGCCCGCCGTCCCACCCGCGTGCAGTAGTTGAATATCCTGCTGCTAACGATTTGCCGATTTCCGGAGTATTTACAAAAAATTTATCGGTTCCAACCAATGCCCATCTGTAACCCTCGTTGAAGTTTTTATCCGGAGTTGTGATCAATAAATTTTTCTTGAGAAAATTATTATAATAGCTTGCGGTGTTTTCATAAATTTTCGATGGGTCATAAATTGCTGATCTATAATATTCGACCGCCTTTTCTTTGCCCTCATTTGTTCCGACAATCACAACATCAAAATTATCGTTCATTGAAACATCAAAAACGTTCAAGCAAGCGACTTGTAATTTTTCTGTTTGCATTCCTTTGAGATGAGCTCCGTTTTTTACAAAATCTTCAAATTGACCGAAGGATTTTTCGAAAGGTTTTTTGTTAGAACCAAGTATAGCATAAAAATCCCCGCTGATATCTTTTGCAACAAAAGCATTTAACTTATCACTCCATGAATAATTAATTGAACCGAGCGCCTTTTCCGAATAGGGCCACATAAAGCGGAGGTTACTTTTATATTTTATAAAAATCTTTGCTGCATAATTTCCGCGATATTCGTAGTGAATGATACCAGCGGGATTTTCAATATCGGCAGTTATCACTTCTTTGATTAATGCTCTTTCAATACGATATGTGCGTGTGAACGATTCGGGTTTAACCTCTATTTGCGGGCGCTGATCTTTGAACCAATAAATCGTATCACGGTATGAAAACTGAATACCGACTTCATAATCACGGAAAGCCATAAACGGGTGCGTCCATATCTCATCTATTCCACCATTTTCTTTTCCCATTATCAAAATTCGTTGCGCCGAAACATCATAATAATTATTAGAAGCGAATTGTGACTTTAAAGTGAGTGAACCACTGTTCAAGGTCCAGGGTTTTGATTTATTGAGTTCAATTGTTCCAAATGATTCACTGTACTCATTTACTTGAGGTTGTTGATAACTCCAATAATGTTTTTTGGTTTTTGACTCATTTGCCAAAGGCATCTCCGACTTGAATAAATACTTCAAACAATTAGATGTAAAAATTTCAAGATGCCTACGATTAAAATTTTTCGGTGAAAAATATGTGTAGGATCCAACTGCAAGTACTTTTCCTTTGCCAAATTCATACTCAACAACAATTTTAGAATTTTCTTTCAAAGTTATATAAGCCCAATCGACGGCTACAACTTTTCCATTTTTCGGAACAGAATCTCCAAAATAACCGACTTGTCTATTAACTTGATCAACGTAAGGAGCCCAGATATAAGCGCCACCAAACAATCCATCGAAGATCGGGTGAGAGCGCAGAGAATGAATACCAAGTTTCCTACCGTAACCTTCATCAATAGCATTTGCATAATTTATCTGTGGAATTTCAGTTTCGAGTTCCAAAATGTTTATATATCTGAATGCATCAAGAGTAAGAAGTAATCCTCCCCCATCAGATACAAATTTTCGAATCGAGTTGACGATCGTTTCGTTCTTTTCAATCGGAGTAAAATCTGATGAGTCGGGACGATGGTACCAAACAACATTAACATCATTTAGTAGTTTTGGATTTTCTTTGAGGTCAGAAAATATAAATTCTTTAATCTCAAACTGAACACCATTTTTCAGAAAATTAAACGCTGCAAATTTCTCACTCTCATATTCCTTCAAGTAATCTTGTCTCAAAAAGCCGACTTTAATCTTTTCCTGTCCAGCAGGCAACAAATCGTTATTAACGACAATGCCAAGAATAAAAAGTAAAATGAATGCACGAGATTGTTTCATGTTCGTCCGATACCTTTAATTGTTACTT
>JAHJRJ010000119.1 GCA_018830765.1 Bacteroidota bacterium
TCCTCCTATAAGAGGAGAAGAGATTGAAGGACTTAAAATGGATGCTGAATCTCTCAAAGATGTTGGCTCCGCAATCGGTACCGGCGGAATAATTGTGATGGATGAAGATACCGATCTTGTAAAAATTCTCGCACGAATTACTAAGTTCTATTATCACGAATCATGCGGGCAATGTACTCCGTGCCGCGAAGGATGCGGCTGGATGCTGAAAGTCCTAAATAGAATTTTAGATGGGAAAGGAACTTCGCACGATCTCGATTTGCTAATTGACGTTGCGAATAATATCGAAGGGCACACGATTTGTGCTCTTGGTGATGCTGCTGCCTGGCCCGTGAAATTCACCATTGAACGATTCAGAGATGAATTCGAATCAAAAGTCAGCAAATCAATTCAGCTTCCTGTGATGAACAAAGTTCATTCGATGCGGACAAGTTCCATATCGATCGATAATGTGATTGTTGAGTAGAATTCTGTTCAATCCAAAATAATTATCCATCTTCTTAGTTCCTTTTATGTAGAAAATTTAGGGAATTCTTCAATTATCTCTTAAATCAACATTTTCTATGACTATTTTTATACTCCATCGTACTTTTTTTGGTCGTTTTTGTGGGCAAAGTCGCTTATAATTATTTATAATTGTCTTAAATCAATTAAAGTCCATTACAATTATTTTTAATGGAGTTTATTGACATAAAGTAAATTATAAGTTATCTTAGTGGAGTAAAAACTAGGATAATTATGGAACTACAAGATTTCAAAGCTGGACAATTTGTTCAGCAATATCAATATAAGAGTTTTACACCATCGAAAATAAATCTGGAATGGATGTGGACCGATCCGAAAATAAATACACTTCTTTCTGAGGCTAATAAAAAACTTGGGGAGCTAAATGCCTTTTCACTTTATGTGCCGGACATCGATTTTTTCATTGCTATGCATGTTATCAAAGAGGCTACAATTTCAAGCAGAATTGAAGGAACCAGAACGGGAGTTGATGAAGCTTTACTTTCTGAAAATGAAATTGATCCCGAGAAACGCGATGATTGGCAAGAAGTTCAGAACTATATAAGAGCACTGAATTATTCAATAGATAAACTGATAAAATTACCATTATCGACTAGGCTATTGAAAGAAGCTCATGGAATTTTACTTGAAGGTGTAAGGGGAGAATCGAAAATGCCGGGAGAATACCGTACAAGTCAGAATTGGATTGGAGGTGCATCATTAAAAGATGCCGTTTTTATCCCTCCGCACAATAATGAAATACCGGATTTAATGAGCGACCTCGAGAACTTTGTTCATAATGATAAGATTGATGTTCCTCATTTAATTAGAATAGCAATAGCTCACTACCAATTTGAAACTATTCATCCGTTTTTGGATGGCAATGGTAGATTAGGCAGATTAATGATTACTCTTTATTTAGTTTATGCTGGTTTACTAAACAAACCAACATTATACCTATCAGAATTTTTTGAAAAACATAGAACACTTTATTATGACAACTTAACATTCGTCCGAACTTCAAATAACCTTGTACAGTGGATAAAATTCTTTTTAGTTGCAGTTGTTGAAACATCGGATAAAGGAATTAATACTTTTAGAGAAATACTAAAACTAAAAGAGAAGATAGAAGGAGAAAGCCTCCTCTTATTAGGAAAACGAATTCACAAGGCAAAAAAATTACTCGGTTTTCTTTATAAAAAACCGATTGTCAGCGTAAGAGAAGTTGAAAAACTACTTAATGTTACAACAAAACCGGCTAATGCTATAATCAAAGATTTTATAAATCTCGGGATATTAAAGGAAATTACCGGATATAAAAGAAACAGGCTGTTTTTGTTCGAAGATTATTATAAACTGTTCGCTGATAATTAGAGACTTTAACTATAGGGCACCTCTAAAAACTATTATTTTTCTTGTCGACTTATATTTTATGGTTGCGCATAGTTATTTATTAATTGGGCTAAAGCCCTTGATGTGAGCGGCTTTTCAATAACCCCACGCTTAAGCGTGGGGTTACAAAAACA
>JAHJRJ010000120.1 GCA_018830765.1 Bacteroidota bacterium
GCAAGGCATATTTTTTAACAATCTCTTCAAACGCCTTGTTTTGTCTCATAAGACCAAGGGTTCTGGAGAATATGAGCAATCCCTCGGGAACGAATCGAAAGATGTTCTCGATGACAAGCCTGTGGTGTTCATCTTTTTTTCTCAGCGCCTGTTCGGCAAGCTTGCTCTCGGTGATATCAATCGATAAAATAAAAGTTCCTTCAGGAACGGGCTCCATACGGAGATCAAACCAAGCCTTCGATCCATCTGAATAAATAAATTCGTTTTCCATATTATGAGGAAGCCGTTCTACCATACATTGCCGGAGTTTATCAAACATTTGGCTCATTTCGATTCCTGGGTACATTCCCATCATTGTGTGTCCGAGTAATTCCTCCTTGGTACGATGGCCTTGTTTGGCAGCAACATCGTTGACGTATATATAGCGGAATTCAAAATCAATAATCTGGCAGCCTTCCAACATGTTGTCGAGGGTGCTGCGGTGGCGTTCTTCGCTTTTACGCAGAGATGCGGTTTGCTCTTTCACGCGGTCTTCAAGCTCTTCGTTCAGTCTGAGAAGTTTCTCTTCGGCGAGCTTGCGCTCGGTGATGTCACTCTGTCTCCCCCAGGCACGTATTATTTTACCATCAACTATCTCGCCAAACATACCATTAAGAATCCACTTTTCGTTCCCTTGCGGATCAAATTCATGAGATATTACGTTATCTATCTTGCAGTCGTTTTCGAAAAATGTCCGCAGATATGTTTGATTTATTGGATCGTCGAAGGGCTTTATGTCGTCAAGTTTTCGTCCAATCATTTCTTCACGCGATAATCCGTACATCAATGCATAGGCATCATTACACTCGATGCAAATTGCCTGAAAACTTTGCTTTACCTTTTCTTCAAGTGGTAAATTCAAATCCAGTGGAGAAGGCAACTCAAAACACCAAACACCATCTCCAATATGTTCAATAAAATATTTAAGGCGTTCCTCAATTTCATTCTCCTTTTCCATAAGTAATTCCTTAATTTATACTCGGTTTGTGTGTCTAATTTAACATTTTATTTTCTACGGCAAATCGTAGAGTTGATAATAATTTAATAAATTCAGTTGAAAAATCAAATCTAACCAAACATATTTGAAATTTACTGTAATGCGAATCTCCGATTCGTAATGGCGAAACAGAGTTTCGCTTTACATTTATTTTGCAGAGATTTTCTCTATGAATACATCGTTAAAGAGCCTAACTCCGAAGGAGTGAAATTATTATAACACAGAATAATGAAAAATAAAAATAACCCCGAAGGGGTGATATAAAATCATTCAATCCAATCAAATAAATATTTTTCATTGTATTCAATTTCAAATTTTTTTAAGAATTCCAAATATTCTTCACGGAATGTTTTCCTTTTATGGTGTTTTTCTTGATTTTTTATGTAATTATAAACGGAATTAATTTGTGAATGCGAATAAGAAAATGCACCATATCCTTCCTGCCAAGAGAATTTGCTTTTTACCCATTTATTTTCATTTATGAAATTGGTTGAATTGTTTTTAATGTCTCTTACCAAATTGGTAATAGCCATTGAAGGCCGTAAACCGACAAAAGCATGGATGTGGTTGGGCATTCCGTTTACGATTATTGGTTTTTGTTCTTTGCCTTTGATTATGCCTGCGATGTATTTGTTGAGACATAATTGTGCTGCAGCCTTTATACTGGTGATGGGATTTCTTATTTCATGAGCTACGCCAGCAATTAACTTAGCTTCGACATATTTGTGAGACGGAGGCTCATTTCCCGCTGTGCGGGACTCTGGATAATATTTTTTGTAATTAACCAAACCTTACTTTTAGGAGTAAGTGAAAGTTGTCAACTAATTTTTTTGTAAATAGTTTATTTAACTTTTGTAAGACCAGGTATTTTTCTTCTTTTGAAAGTGCTTTAATATAAGTTTTAATATAAAGTTTTGCAAATCTTTTACTAACCCTAATAACAACAAAGCGATTATACTCAACCCGATCGCAACCATCATCGGCACTTCCTTACCGAAATTATCCCACAGCAATCCTGCTAAAAGCGAAGCGGGAAGCGCACATAAGCCGATTACCATTTGAAATCCGCCCAAGCTGCTGGCGCGGAATTCAGCGGGACTTAACTCTGCAACGAATGCTTTCTGAACTGTCTCAAGCGCTCCTTTTTGAAGCCCGTATAGAACAAAAAGAAATAGTATAAGTATAAAGCTTTTTGAAAAGATAAAACCGAGACACACCATTATCCATAATATGAAACCGATTGCTATCACATTTTTACGACCTATCTTATCAGCCAAATGTCCGAAAGGGTAGGAAGATAACGCAGCAGCAACAGTAAAAATTAAGTAGAGAATCGGAACAGTTTGAATTGCAAAACCGAATTCTTTTGCATAAAGTAAAAGGAATGAGTAGCTAAAGGAACCTAAAGAAAATATCGCGCTAATAATCAAGAAGAGTTTAAAATTACGACTTAAATCCTTGAGTCGAATACCTTTGAAGGCGTGAATCTTTTCTGCAGCGCGTTCTTTTATCAAAAAGAGAATTATTCCAACACCGATTAAAGATGGAATGGCAGCAAGGGCGAAAATAGTAGAAAAGCTTAGGTGATTTACAAGTAAAAGACAGATGATAATTCCGACTACGGCACCGAGATGATCGGCGGTTCTGAGTAAGCCAAAATTTTTACCGCGATTATTGTCGTTAGAAATGTCGGCGATGATTGCATCGCGGGGGGCACTGCGGATTTTGCCGGCTCGGTCGAGAATCCTGAACGGGAAGACAGTTGCCCAAGTTGTGGAAAGAGCATATCCAATACGTGAGAACGCGCCCATCAAATATCCAACCCATATGAAAACTTTTCGCTTGCGAATACGATCTGATAGGTAACCCGAACCCGCTTGTGATAATGAAACTATTGCTTCTCCAAGTCCATCAAGTATTCCAAGGATCGTCATGTTAGCACCGAGTACGCTGCGAATGAATATGGGCCAAATTGGGTAAATCATATCCGAGCCCATGTCGTTCAGAAAAGAAGTGGCGGCAAAAGTCTTGATTGTTGACCGCGATTCGTCGTTCGAGGGCCGTTGCTTGTCCGCTTCTAGCGGATTCGATACCCGTTGACTGGTGTTTGATGGAGATGTTGATTCAGCCATATTAATAAAATTTTATTATCTACTGCTTTAAATGTTTGTTGACATATATTGTATTTATTTTGAGCTACCACGAAGTCGTCAATCTTTTTTTCTTCATCTACGATTTTACTTGTATGGATTCGGCTACTCCTTCCAAATCCTATAATTCCTTTTAAAACAGTTGCACCGGCTAATCCAGCTTTTCTTGCTTCGAGAACAATAAGCTAACAAGACACCTGCAAAACATAAGAATAAATTAAAAAATATTAGAAGATTGAAAGTTTCTAAAGAAAAAGTGGAGGACGTCGTAAATTCCCCGCAAAAACCAATAACTGATGTTACGCAGTGATGCGAATATGGGATTGACCCCGATTTTATCGGGGTTGACCAATAAGTTGGTCTTCTCGTTACATCCCGCCTTCCGTCAACTGACGGACGGCGGGACACTCGCCTGCCCGCCAACCATTGGCTTTATGTTAGCAGGCGGGAAAA
>JAHJRJ010000121.1 GCA_018830765.1 Bacteroidota bacterium
GAAATGTGAGCCGATGTCAGATGTCCGATTTCTGATGTTCGATATACGCCAATAAAGAACAAATGACTAATGACTATTTACCGATGACGATGGACGATAAATGAACGACGAATTACAAAGTACCAAGAACAAAGTACGAAGTACAAATACCAAAGCACAAAGAACAAAGTACAAATGACCAACCTACGGTTGCCGTAGGCAATGACAAATAACTGAAAACGAACTCTGTAGGTGTTGAACAAATCATAATAATGAATATCGAATTACGAATTACGAAGTACAAAGAACAAATTACTAATGACAAATGACCATTGACGAATGACGAATCCATACTTTAATCCGAAATCTACAATCTGTAATCTATTTTCCATCAAATTTTGAATTTTTAAAAACAAATAGCTATATTAAATCACAATCAACAAAAATTAATAATAAGGAGTAAAAAATGAAGTTACGTATTCTTTTAACATTAGTAGTTGCCTTGTTAGCAACATCAGTTCTTTTCAGTCAAGCAACAAAATCGGTTGAAGTTAAAAAGGAAGTAAAAGAAAAATCATGCTGCCCCAGCGAAAAAGCAGCTAAAACAGATAAAGCTAAAATAGATCATTCAAAAATGACAAAAGCAGAAAAAACGAAAGTACAAGAAGGCTGTGCCGATATGAAAGATCAGAAAGCAAGCACCGAGGATTGTGCAAAAGTTTGTGCTGATATGGACCATAGCAAAGAATCAAAAGCAGAATGCGAAAAAACTTGCTCAGATAAAGCAAAGATGAAAGAAGCCAAACACGATTGCACAGGTAAAGAATGCAGCCACGCAAGCCACTCAGATTCAAAGGATTGCGACAGTAAAGAATAACAGGTGAGAAAAGGATTAACTATGTTTAAGAATACAACTATTTCCGTCCCGTCAATAATGTGTGATATGTGCGTAACCACAATAACAGATGCGCTTAACAAAGTTGACGGAGTAAATAATATAGATGTCAATTTAGCTGGTAAGGTTGCAGTAGTAAAATTCAATCCGTCAAAAGTTGATATGAACGGATTAGAAAAGGCAATAACGGATGCCGGCTATGATGCAAACGAAACTCCGCGTAACCGCGAAGCTTACAAAAATTTACCCGAATGTTGTAAGGACGGGAAGTGAAGTAATTAAGTATATGAGTAGATGAGTAGTTGAGATAGCCCTGAATTGAAAATATTTGAGGCTTTTTTTATGATTGGAAAATTTACTTCTTCAATTTTTCCAATCTTTTAATCTTTATAATCATTCAATATGAATAATCAACACATTGACCCAGTCTGCGGAATGACCGTAGTCCCCGAAAAAGCCGCCGGTAAAAGCACATACAAAAACAAAGATTATTACTTCTGTGCCCTTGGTTGCAAGAAACGTTTCGACGAAAACCCCGATTTTTTCCTTGAAAAAGGTTCTCAAGGCAAGCATACCGCAAAGATGATCCAACCAACGATGCTGCAAATTCCAGTCTCTTCCCAACCTTTACAAAAACAAACGCCCGTTCCTAAACAAAATATCCGAAAGCTACAACTCCTTATTATTGGAATGAGTTGTGCAAGTTGCGTGATGCGTGTTCAAGATAGCTTAACTAATGTTGATGGAGTTATGATGGCTTCTGTTAATTTAGCTACTGAAACCGCCACAATAGAGTTCGACACTTCGAAAGTCAAGTTCGAGCAGTTAAAAACCGCCGTTGAATCAATCGGATATAAAGTAGTTGATGTCCCTCAAGATAAAATTCAAGAGGTTGAGGAAGATTTACATAAGAAGGAATATCAAAAATTAAAAAATCGATTTAATGTCAGTCTTATTCTCACAGTTCCCATCACGTTAATTAGTATGACAATGGTGTGGGAGCATTCACCGTTCATTTTTTTTAGTCGCCATACTTGGAATATACTATTCTTCTTTATGACAATCCCTGTCATGTTCTGGGCAGGTGATAGATTCTTTAAAGGTTTCTGGACTACACTCAAACATTTTACTGCCGATATGAATACACTCGTTGCTGTTGGAACTTCAGCAGCATTTATTTACAGTGCGGCTGTAACTTTTTTCCCAGCAGACTTTACTTTAGGGGGACACACTTCGCACGTTTATTATGATACATCTGCGGTAATCATTACATTAATTTTATTAGGTAGATTACTCGAAATGAGGTCGAAGGGAAAAACATCCGAAGCTTTAAAAAAACTTATAGGACTACAAGCGAAGACCGCTTCAATTATCCACGATGGTAAAGAAGTTGAGATTCCACTTGAACAACTCCATATCGGTGATATTGTAATTGTTAGACCGGGAGAAAAAATTCCGGTTGACGGGATAATTATCGAAGGTACTTCAAGCATTGACGAATCAATGATTACAGGTGAGAGTGTTCCTGTTGATAAACATATTGGGGATGAAATAATCGGTGCAACTCTAAATACAACTGGGAGTTTTAAGTTTCAGGCAAAGAAAATTGGCAAGGATACTTTATTAGCACAAATAGTAAAACTTGTCGAAGAAGCACAAGGTTCTAAAGCTCCGATTCAACAATTCGCCGATAGAGTTGCTGCGGTATTCGTCCCGATTGTAATTGTAATTGCGTTATTAACCTTTATCGGATGGTATTTGTCAGGCGCTTTATTCACAAATGCGCTTATTAATTTTGTTGCCGTTATGATCGTGGCTTGTCCCTGTGCTTTAGGATTAGCTACACCTACGGCAATAATAGTGGGAACCGGTTTAGGTGCACAGCACGGAATTTTAATCAAGAATGCAAATGTTTTAGAAAAGCTTAGGAAAATTGACACAATCGTATTCGATAAAACAGGAACGATTACAACTGGAAAATTGGTAGTTACCGACGTTGTTTCTTCTGATATATTTTCTGAAAATGATATACTTTTTTATGCTGCGTCGCTTGAAAATTTTTCGGAGCACCCGATCGCTAAAGCAATTGTGGATTTCTCGAACACGAAAAGTATTTCATTGACTTCACCAAAAAATTTCAACTCAATCACTGGTTTCGGTGCCGAAGGACTAGTGGAAGGAAAACAAATTTTAGTAGGCAGTGCTAAATTATTATCCGAAAGGAATATCGGGACAAACAAATCGAAATTTTATGACGCATATTTTGAGCAAGGCAAAACTTTGGTATTCGTTTCAATAGATAACAAATTAGCCGGCATAATCGCAGTTATGGATGCGACAAGACCTGAATCAAAAATATCTGTGAACAGATTGCACAAACTCGGAATACGAATATTGCTGCTCTCGGGCGATAACAGACAAGTAGTCGAATCGATTTGTAAATCCAACGGAATCGATAATTACTTTGCTGAAATGCTCCCTCAAGATAAAATTAAAGAAATTAAAAAACTACAGAATGCAGGTAGAATCGTTGCAATGGTTGGTGATGGTATAAACGATGCGCCGGCTCTTGCTCAAGCTGATGTCGGAATTGCAATCGGAACAGGCACAGATATAGCAATCGAAGCTGGCGATATTACGTTAGTCAAAGGAAATTTAATGGGAGTTATAAGTGCGATAAGGCTTTCAAAGAAGACCGTAACTACTATATATCAAAATCTCTTCTGGGCATTTATTTATAATCTTATTTTAATACCACTAGCGGCATTTGGGATACTTGATCCGATGCTCGCAGCGGGTGCGATGGCATTAAGTTCGGTATCAGTCGTGAGTAATTCGTTAAGATTGAAAAGGATAAAATTTTAATGAGCTTAGTGTCTGCGCTTAAATTATGCTCCTCATATCTTTCGTATTATAAAGGCGTAAAACACACTACTTCAACTGAAACCGTGTAACAAGATTCTCTGTTTGTCCTATATAGACATAATATGGCATACCCTCTCCTTGAAATAACAAAGGACTAACGTTTATATCAGTCCTAATTGGGTTGCTTAATTTGTGCAACCTTCAAAGTGGAGCCGATGAGGATCGAACTCACGACCTCCTGAATGCCATTCAGGCGCTCTCCCAGCTGAGCTACGGCCCCATATGAATCTGTATTCGCTTTGTTTGTCAGGTGTAGCTCCCAGTCCCGCTTTCAGCGGGATTCTCAATTTGACTTATCCGCCTGTGGCGGATGTCAAATTGGGACTGAGCTACGGCCCCTTCATTAATATGTTTATTAAAGGATTGTGAATCTCAAAAATTGCAGAGAAAATATACAAAGATTATACTCGAAAGTCAATTCGATTTCTTGATTTTACACGAATATTCTCTTAAATTGATTAGTAATTAGATGGAATATAATAATTTGAATTTTAAAGATAAGGTTGTTTTAATCTCAGGCGCCTCGCGCGGATTAGGCAAAGCTTTAGCTTTTGGTTTCGCAGAAAGAAATGCCTCCCTTTGTATCTGCGCCCGGCATGGATTGCTTCTCGATAATGTCAGAACCGGATTAC
>JAHJRJ010000122.1 GCA_018830765.1 Bacteroidota bacterium
GATTACGGAAATTGTTTTGGAGTGCCTACAGTTGCTGGCGAAGTATATTTCGAAGATTGTTATACCGAAAATCCGATTGTGAATGCAATGGCTGTCGGTATAGTCAAACATGACCAAATTACAAAAGCGAGTGCAAAAGGGGAGGGGAACATGGTGATGATTGTTGGTTCATCGACCGGAAGAGACGGAATACACGGTGCTACCTTTGCATCGATGGAATTGTCAGAAGATTCTGAAGAAAAAAGACCTAACGTTCAAGTAGGCGATCCATTCACAGAAAAGTTGCTGCTTGAAGCAACATTAGAAGCAATTAAGACCGGATATGTAGTTGGTATTCAAGATATGGGAGCAGCGGGGATATCTTGTTCAACATCGGAAATGAGCGCACGTGGAAATTCAGGTATAGAAATCAATTTGGATAAAGTCCCAACACGCGAATCTGATATGACGGCTTATGAATTGATGCTTTCTGAATCGCAAGAAAGAATGCTCGTAGTTGTAAGAGCAGGTCATGAAGAAGAAATACAAACAATTTTTGAAAAATGGGATCTTCACGGTGAGATTATTGGAAAAGTAACAAATAACCCGATTCTAAACATTTCTAAAGATGGTCGAAAAGTAGCTGAAATTCCCGCTGAGAGCCTCGTATTAGGCGGCGGGGCTCCTGTATATCACCGTGACAGTAAAAAGCCGCTGTATGTTGAAAAATTAAGAAAATTCGATATGAATTCAGTACCTGAACCGGTGGATTATAATGATTGCTTACAATTATTATTAAAAAGCCCAAATATTGCGTCAAAAAAGTGGGTTTATCAACAGTATGATACAATGGTTCGAACAAATACAGTTACAGATGGTATTTCTGATGCTGCGATTGTCCGTGTAAAGGGAACAAAGAAAGCCTTAGCTATTAAAACCGATGGGAATTCCCGGTTCGTTTATCTAAATCCAAAACGAGGCGCAGAAATAGCTGTAGCTGAATCAGCTCGTAACGTTATTTGTTGCGGAGCTAAACCACTTGCTATAACAAATTGCTTGAATTTTGGAAATCCATACAATCCCGAAGTATATTGGCAATTTAAAGAAGTAATCGAAGGAATCGGAAACGCTTGTAGGATATTGGAAACTCCTGTTACCGGCGGTAATGTGAGCTTTTATAATGAAAGCCAAAATTTTACAGTGTATCCAACACCTGTAATCGGTATGTTAGGATTGATTGAGGATATCAATAAAGTTATCAGTATGGATTTCAAGTCACCTGGTGACATAATAATTTTATTAGGTAAAAACCGTGGTGATGTGAGCGGTTCTGAGTATTTACAGACAATTCATAAAAAAGTTGTGGGTGATGCTCCGTATTTAGATTTAAACTATGAGAAACGGTTACACAAAACAATTTTAGAAGCTAACGATATAGGTTTAATAAAATCTGTCCACGATGTTAGTGACGGTGGTTTGGCAGTATCGTTAGCTGAATCTTGTATTGCCTCAGGATTTGGCGCTGTTATTACTGTAGGGGTTGAGAATCGGTTAGATTGGACGTTATATGGGGAGGAACAATCACGTGTATTAGTAACGATTAATGAAAGAAACAAAAACCAATTAATTCGAATCATTCAGAAGAATCAGATTGACTTTGAAATACTTGGATATGTAGCCAAAGACATATTAACAATAAATGATCAGATAAATATTTCTACGATTGAAATGAAAGAAATTTATTTCAATGAGTTAGAGAGATTAATCGAAGGGGGGAGGGTTGAAATGTAAAAGATTTTAATATTCTGCATATTAAAATATTTCACGAATCATTAACTTTACATAATATTGATTATTAGTAATATACTTATGTATATACAAAATCATCCAATAATTACCTGTAAGGCATTCGGAATCATAGAAATTTCTACGTTATTCACTAATTTCCCGACTATTTCCCCATCTGCGTGGACATAAAATTTATCGTTCGAGTCCACAACAATATCATTCGCCTGTGTGAAATGCACTTTCTTGTATTTTCCGTGCAATCCTTTCAGGACACTCGGAAATATTTTGATTATTTCTAATAAATTTAAATGATCCACGTAACATACATCAAATTTATTGTCGTCTAAACGAGCATTCGGGGTCAAATAAAACCCGCCACCCGCACTTATTCCGTTGCCAATTGCTATAAGAAAATAACGGCTTTTGGATTTTAACTCATCAATTTTAATTTTAAAATCAGGAGTCCTGTATTTTAGTAATGCCTTAATTAAAGCTGTAATGTATAAAGGTAATCCACGTAGGAACCGAATTTTAGAGCTTTCGAATGCAACCGATGCATCAAAGCCAATACCGATACCATTAACAAAATATCGTTCTTCTGATAAATTTAATTGATTATTTAAATATTTATTTGTTTTTACTTTACCTATATCAATCGTTTTCTTTTCATGCCTTAAAATAATATCGATTGCTTCATGTATTCTTTTTGGCATTCTGATGGCTTTGGCAAAGTCGTTGCCAGAGCCCAACGGCAAAATACCCATTATCGCTTTCCCATCTACTAAACCGTTCATAACCTCGTTTATAGTTCCATCCCCGCCTACGGCAACTACTACATCGTGTTCATTACATGTTGCTCTTGCCAATTCTGTAGCATGTTTTGGAGCATTAGTAATCGAAATATGATGATTAACTCTTAAATCCCTTAATATATTCCGTATTTTTTTTATCGCGAGGTACGCTCGTCCACGACCAGCAACCGGATTTAAAATGAAATGATATTTTTTTGAATTTTTTAACAGTTTTAGTGATATCTAAACGATTCGTTTTAATGGTAAGGAATAATTGAATTTTCCAGTAAAAACAACCCTTGCTGGTCCTTCCAAAATTACATCAGTTATAACATTACTTTCCCTTTTAAAATAAACAAGTAACTTACTTTTACTTCGAGTAAATACTTCAACTGGCGACTGCCAATCGAACTTCAATGCTGACAGTATTGCGCTTGCTACTGAACCAGTTCCACACGCCAGTGTCTCGTCTTCAACACCTCTTTCATAAGTACGGATAGATATTTTTCTATTTAAAGATGTTTCAATAAAATTAACGTTCGTACCTTCGGGAGCATAACTTGGATGATATCTAACATATTTACCTATAGGTAATATTTCCATAGAATCAAGTTTATTATACAAGGAACCAGGTAAATCGGTTAAGAAAAATACGGTATGTGGTGCACCAGTATTGATGTAATCTGTTGTTAATTCATAATCTTGGTAGAAAATTTTGATATTTCGTTTAAGATCGATGGGATTCTTCATCCATAACCGTATATTTTGACCAGCACGTTCGGCTTTGTATATATTATCCAACGCTTCGAATTGTAAAGAATTTTTCGTTTGATTCCCTAACAAACCAAAATGAGCAACGCAACGTCCACCGTTTCCGCACATCCCCCCTTCTGAACCATCTGAATTAATGTAACGCATCTTGAAATCTGCTTTTTTACTATTTTCAAGTACGATAAGCCCATCTGCTCCAATGCCATTGTGCCGATGACACACAGCCTGGGCAAATTCAGTGAGTGGAAATTTATATAATCCTGCTCGATTATCGATCAAAACAAAGTCGTTACCAGCGCCCTCAATCTTTGTAAATTCAATCTCTATTTTATCGGTCGATTGCGGCATCTTATCTATTCTTTATCATAAGTGATCAACGAATGGATCTCATAATTGTTAAGTAATTTCCGGCCGTTTAAGAATGCCAATTCAATTAAGAACGAAACACCGATTATATTTCCCCCTAAACTCTCAACAAGTTTACACGCAGCGTTTATCGTTCCACCGGTTGCTAAAAGGTCGTCGTGTATTAATATTCTTTCACCGTTATTTATAGAATCTTTGTGAATCTCGACGGCATCGGTGCCATATTCGAGTTTGTATTCTTCGCGTAATGTTTCTGCGGGTAACTTTCCCGGCTTGCGTATGGGAACAAAGCCAGCATTCAACCTGTAAGCTAAAGCAGCGCCGAGTATGTAGCCGCGAGATTCGATTCCCACTACTTTTTGGATTTTTTTATCTTTATACTTTTCGATGAATAAATCAACGGCTGCTCGGAATGCTTGCGCGTCTTTGAGTAAAGTTGTAATATCCCTGAACACAATTCCCTTCTTCGGAAAGTCCGGAACGTTCCTAACTTTTTCTTTCAAGAGATTATTCACCATTTTATTTTTTCCTTGTTTAAGAATGAATTAATTCCTTTTTTACAATCGGGTGTCAATCGGGTAAAGGCGTTTAGATTTGCGGCGTACTCTAAAGCTTGTTTTGTATCCATACTTCCGAATGTCGTAAACATCTCTTTGCATAATCCCATAGCTGTGCCGCTGTTTATTTCTATCAGCTCATTAACAAAATTGATCGCATAATTTTCTAAATCATCATGGTTAACCATATTATTAATCAAACCTATAGTTAAAGCTTCTTTTGCTGTGATTATTTTTCCGGTTAAAACAAGCTCTCTTGCTTTTCCTTCGCCGATCCGTTTAATAAGATAAATTAGAACGATTGCTGGAATAAAACCTATTTTAACTTCTGGATAACCAAACTTCGCTTCTTGTTCGGATGCGATTATAAAATCGCAGACTGTAGCTAAGCCGCAACCGCCAGCTAACGCAGGTCCGTTGACCATAGCGACGACGGGTTTACGCAATTCGTAGATACTTTGATAAAGCCGCAACAATCGCCGTGAATCTTCCTGATTTTCTTCAATCGAGTAACTTGAGATTTGGCGTAGATATTCGAGATCTGCACCAGAACAGAATGCCTCACCCGCTCCAGATAAAATTACAGCTTTTATATTTTCATTCTTACTGATTTGAATAAAAATATCGGTTAACTCTCTGATTAATTTATCATTTAGAGCATTTCTCTTCGCAGGACGATTTAAAGTGACTCTAGCAATATTACCGATAATTGAGAATGATAGTTGAGTAAATTCCATGTTGGTAAGATTTATTTATGTGAGTTCGATGCTTTTCGAAGATTACGAACCGCCGATGAAATATTATTTTGACTGAAGATAGAATTACCAGCGACAAGAATATCTGCCCCCGACTCTACAAACGATTTTGCATTGCGTTCGTTTATACCACCGTCAACTTCTATCACTGCAGACGGGTTAAAATTGTCACGTAAACGAGTGAGTGTTTCTACTTTTTCTAACATCGCGCGTATGAATTTTTGTCCACCAAAGCCGGGATTTACCGTCATAACTAAAATAAGGTCGGTAAATTTTATTACTTCTCTTAAAGATGAAGCCGGTGTGGATGGATTAAGCGTAACACCCGCTTTTACTCCGTGTGATTTAATCATTTGAATCGTGCGATGAAGATGAGGACAAGTTTCGACGTGAACAGTGATAATATCAGATCCGGCTTTAATAAATTCTTCGATATACAACTCCGGTTTTTCTATCATCAAATGTGTATCGAGTGTTAGTTTTGTTATCGAATTTATTGCTTGAACTACCATCGGTCCGAAAGTAATATTTGGTACAAAATGGCCATCCATTATATCTAAGTGTAAACCGTCTGCACCGCTTTGTTCCACTAACTTAATTTGTTTAGTTAGGTTTGAAAAATCTGCAGAAAGAATTGAAGGAAATATTTTTACTTTTTTCATTAATATTCTCTTGGTTCGTTTTTTTGTTCTCCGCCCTTTACGATAAATAAATTGATTCCATCACCGTAACTAATTAACTCGCCGCTTCTCGGAAATTGATCCAATATAGTATTTGGTAATAGTGATTGGGAAGATTGATAAATGATCTGACCAACTTTTAATCCGTTAAGAGCTAAAATCTTTTCTGCTTCTAGGAATGGCTTTCCCGTCACGTCGGGTACGGCAACTTTGTCATCTATTTTCCCTTGACTGACGACAACAGTTATCTTTGAGTTTTTCTTTACCTGCATTCCTGCCGGAAGCGATTGATCCATTATCGTGTTTTCAGGTAACTCATCTGATGGTGCATATTCAACTGAAGCTAAAACTAAACCGGTTCGTTCGATTGCAAATTTTGCGTCTCTTTCCGACCTTCCTTTTAAATTCGGTACCACCACCTGTTGTTCTCCACCGCTTACTGTGAGATATATGCGCCTTCCCGGTTTAACTATTGCACCTTCAATTGGATTTTGGATCACGACAGTTCCTGCAGGATACTTTGTATCTATTCTGGTTCCGCCATCGCGCGATTCTAAATTTAATGAGTCCAGCATACGTGTTGCTTGATCCAAAGTCAAACCGACTAAAGAAGGTACTTTTACAACGCCGCTCTTGTTTACAATCCAAGGCATCAGCATATTGTTGCAAACGAAAAATAAGACGAATATCAGTGCAATTATATACGCCTTCTTCGCAGTATTCGATTTTAAAATCGAGATAATTTTATTACTCATATTAAATTTTATTAATTCTTAAAAAATATAGGAAATACTTTTTTTAATAACAAATTAAATATCTTGATATTATATATATTTTTATATATATTTTGAAAAATTATTTATTAGATATGAAGTATAAAGAACTTATTGAAGTTGCCAGAAATGCTAAGAACTACTCCTACTCGCCTTACTCGAAATTTAGAGTAGGTGCAGCTGTATTAACTAAAGCCGGAAAGATTTACTCAGGATGTAATATTGAGAATAGTTCCTACTCTCTCACGATCTGTGCAGAGCGAACGGCACTATTCAAAGCTATCTCCGTCGGAGAAAGAGAGTTTGTAGCTATTGTAATCTCAACGGATGAAAAAGATTTTATAACACCCTGTGGAGCATGCAGACAAGTGATTAGTGACTTAGCAGGTAACATTGAGATTATTTTAACAAACGGGAGCGGCAAGATAAAGAAATTCCGTACTAATGACCTTCTCCCCCATCCATTTACACCCCCAAATTTAGAATAGATATGGAAATCACACCCCACAATACCCCCAAAGGCACTGGTTGGATTGAAGTAGTTTGCGGATGTATGTTCAGCGGTAAAACCGAAGAGTTGATCCGTAGGCTTCGTCGAGCACAAATTGCAAAACTGAACGTTATGATTTTCAAACCAAGAATTGATACACGATACAATTCAGATCATATAGTGTCGCACAATACGCAATCATTAGCTTCAACTGTTGTAAATAATCCACAAGAAATATTAGAGTTATCAAAAGATGCTCAAGTAGTTGGTATAGATGAAGCTCAATTCTTTTCTCTCGATTTAATACAAATTGTCGAAGCCCTTGCAGATCAAGGGAAACGTGTAATCGTTGCGGGACTTGACCAAGATTTTCGAGGTAAGCCATTTGAGCCAATTCCGCAACTTTTAGCCATTGCTGAATATATAACTAAAACATTAGCCATATGTGTGGTTTGTGGAAACCCTGCCGACAAAACACAACGCATTACTACTCAACAAGAACGTGTAGTAGTGGGCGCAAAAGACATTTACGAAGCAAGATGTCGTAAATGTCATCAAGTTTCTCATGAATAAATAATTTAAATTATCAATATGGATATAAACTCTTTTATTCGCGGTTTAATTGGTGTTGTTGTAATTATTGGAATCGCATTTTTATTTTCAAACAATAAAAAGAAAATCAATTGGCGGCTCGTAGGTATGGGGCTGCTAATTCAGTTAGTCTTTGCAATATTCATAATTAAAAGTCAAGCTCTCGCTTCTATCTTTGCTCCCTTAGGATGGCCTAAAATTGCTATCGAATGGTTAGGTGGAGCAATAGTGAGCTTACTTGGATTCACAACTGAGGGAGCCAAGTTTGTTTTCGGGAACTTAGCCGTTAACTCTGGCACTGCAAGCTTGGGTTTCTTTTTTGCTTTTCAAGTCCTCCCTACCATCATTTTTGTTTCAGCATTAACTTCGGTTTTATATTATCTCGGAATTCTCCAACGAATAGTTCAAGGAATGGCTTATATAATGCTTCGATTGATGGGAACCAGCGGCGCAGAATCGTTATCTAATTCCGCCAACATATTCGTGGGTCAAACCGAAGCTCCATTGTTAATTCGACCCTATATAGGAAATATGACGCAATCAGAGCTTTACACAATTATGGTCGGTGGTATGGCAACTATCGCCGGCGGTGTAATGGCGGCTTACATACAGATGTTGGGACAATCATTTGCCGATGCACATCAGTTGGATATTACTACTGCGCAGGTTAATTTTGCGATTCAACTTTTAGCCGCCAGCACGATGGCAGCTCCGGCAGGTTTAGCAATATCGAAAATTATATATCCCGAAGTCGAAGAACCGCTCACACGCGGTACAGTTAAGATTAAAGTAGAGAAACAAGCTAAAAACGTTATCGAAGCAGCAGCAGGCGGCGCATCCGACGGGCTTCAACTTTCATTAAATGTCGGAGCAATGTTAATCGCCTTTATCGCTTTGATCGCTCTAGTAAATTATACTCTCACATCAATCGGTTCGATCGGTGGGATAAATGAATATATGCTGGCAACCTTCAAGCAACCGCTTAGCTTACAATTACTGTTGGGCATTGTGTTACAATTTTTGGCTTTTGCGATAGGTGTTCCGTGGACAGACGCTTTAAATTTCGGCAGTTTAATAGGTACTAAAGTCGTGCTTAACGAATTTGTAGCTTATTTAGATTTAGCAAATATGATTAAAGCCGGCGCATTAGGGGAAAAAGCAATCTACATGGCAACATTCGCACTCTGCGGCTTTGCGAACTTTGCTTCAATCGCAATTCAACTCGGCGGCATAAGTCCGATGGCACCACACCGTAGAAAAGATATAGCATCACTCGGACTGCGTGCAGTGTTAGGTGGCTCTTTAGCAACTTTATTAACAGCAACAATAGCAGGAATATTACTTGGATAAGTTAATCGAAAAAGAAATAAAAGAAACAATTTCGTTTATTAAATCAAAAACTAAATTAAAACCGAAGATAGCTATAGTATTAGGTTCGGGATTGGGCGATTATACTAATCATCTCAAAGTTGAAGCTACAATAGATACTTCGACTATTCCACATTATCCTAAGTCAACCGTCGAAGGGCACAAAGGGAAAATTATTTTTGGTTTTTTGAGAGATACTAAACCTAAAAAATCAGTTCCAGTGTTAGCGTTTCAAGGCAGGATACACTACTACGAAACAGGAGATATTAGAACAGTCCTCTTCCCTATTTTAGTTGCACACCAGCTTGGGATAAAAATACTTTTTCTTACAAACGCTGCTGGCGGTGTAAATCGACATTTTCATCCCGGCGATCTTATGTTGACGAAAGACCAAGTTAATCTTACTTTCGAAAACCCTACTGCAATTATTAATGGTAATAAGAAGATTAACAAACCAATCTATGACGAAGATTTGATTAAGATGATAATAAAAATAGCCGAAAAAAGTAATGTACCTTTAAGTGAAGGTGTTTATGTCGGTGTGAAGGGACCTTCTTACGAAACTGCTTCTGAAGTAGAGATGGTAAGGCGAATCGGTGGGGATGCAGTAGGGATGTCGACTGTCAATGAGGCAACGTTAGCTAGTGCTCTCGGTATGCGAGTAGCCGGAATCTCTTGCATAACAAATTACGCAACGGGAGTAACGAGTGCGAAATTAGATCACGAAGAAGTAACTTTTGTTGCTAATATGGTAAAGGATAGGTTTTCCAAGTTAGTCTCTTCCATAATATTGTCGACAAATAATCTATAAACTAAATCTCAAAAATCTAAAATATTTTTATGAATTGGATTGATTATCGCAGCCTACCGCAAGTCGGCGGTATTACTGAATTATTCAAAGATTATGTTTCTGAATTTAAAAAAGTTCAACAGTTTTATGAGTTAGATTATCAAACGTTAGATAATTTCGGAGTTCGTTGCGAAAAAATCCGCTCGGAATACCGTCTTCGCTATGACATTAATGGAATTCTTCTTCGTCAAAATAAAGACTTTGGATGTTCTGAAGAAACCTTCATCAACATAAATAAATTAGAAGAAGAAAATACATTCGCCATCGTAACAGGCCAGCAAGTCGGTATTCTCTCAGGACCTCTCTACACAATTTATAAAATAATTACACTCTTAAAATTAACTGAGCTTTTAAATAAACGTTATCAAAACTTAAAATTTGTTCCTGTTTTTTGGTTGGAGGGTGAAGACCACGATTTCGAAGAAGTAAACAAGGTCAAGATACTTGACCAGGAAAACCGTATAAAAACCATCGAATACTTGATGCAAGCCAAACAGAATCAACACGGTTCGGTGGGTAGTTATGTATTCGATCACCAAATCGAAAATTTTATAAAAGAATTGAGTTCGGCTCTACCGAGTTCTGAATTTAAATCAAATATTATAGAGGCTGCTGCTGCGATTTATACCGCTGGTTCGACTTTCGAAAGCGCGTTTGTAAAATGGATTAACCGGCTCTTTCCGCAATCGGGTATAATATTTTTCTCCTCAAACGATAAGGAAGTAAAATTATTACTCTCCGGAATTTTCCAAAAAGAAATTAACGAATGTCCGAACACATCGCGCCTTGTTATTCAAAAAAGCGCTGAACTTGAAGACAACTATCACGTGCAAATGAAACCGCGAGCTTTAAATTTATTTATGTTTTATAAAGGCGGAAGGTATCTGATCGAACCGCGCGAGCATGATTTCAGCTTAAAGGGAACGCGACATTATCTGACAAAGGAAGAACTTCTACAGATTGCAACGCAAACACCAGAGCAGTTGAGTCCGAATGTCGTTCTTCGACCTATATGTCAGGATACTCTTTTGCCGACAGCCGCTTATATTGCAGGACCGTCGGAGATTGCATATTTTGCCCAACTTAAAAGCGTGTATAAACATTTTGATATAACGATGCCGATTATATATCCGCGCGTAAGCGTCACACTTGTAGAAGATAAGGTGATGCGAATTTTAGAAAAGTATGAACTTTCTGTCCGCGATATTTTTAACGGTATAGAGACAGTGACGGGGCGAGTTGTAGATTTTGTATCTGAAGTAAAAATTGACGATCTTTTCAGCGATTCTTACAAACGTATTGATGATATACTTAATGAGATGAAATTCGGATTGGGGTATATCGACCAAACTCTTTTGGGCGCTTTAGAAACTACCCGCGTAAAAATCGAAGAAAATTTTAAATTGTTGAACAATAGAACTATAATGGCGCAGAAACGCAAGCACGAGATTGCAATAAAACAAGTTGAGAAAGCGCTTAATCATTTATTCCCGGGTGGGAATTTTCAAGAACGTGAGTTAAACATCATCAACTACTTAAATAAATATGGAACAGAGTTTCCACAATGGTTGATGAGAGAGATAGATATCGATAAGTTTAAGCAGCAGATTGTAGAAATAACGTAGCGTCGCTCTGTGATATTTATTCTCTATTGGGTTTAATACCCTGACGCTTGCGTCGTATGATAGCTCGTCATGCCGTCCTGACTTTGTCGGGATCGGCATCTATATAGATTAGACCCTGAAATCCCGCTGTACGGTTCCGCTTCTCAGAATCCCGCTATTGAGGCGGAATCCAGAAAGCGGGAGATCCCGTAAAGCGCTCTTGCGTCAACTTAAGAGAATAATTGGGTTTATTACGAGGCTGATTCATCAGTCTTTTGACATCAGCGTCACCATTTATGGTGATGCGAGATTCCGCATCAGCCTAAAGACTGACGCTAACACAAAAAAGCATCATA
>JAHJRJ010000123.1 GCA_018830765.1 Bacteroidota bacterium
GGTAATTTTATGTGCGGAATAGTTGGTTATATTGGGTCAAAAAATTCTATCCCAATTCTTATAGAAGGACTTAGACGGTTGGAGTATCGTGGTTATGATTCTGCCGGTATCGCCACGATAGTCGAAGGCAGTATGAATATTTATAAAAAAGCCGGAAAAGTTTCTGAGCTTGCCCAATACGTTAAAACTAACGGCATCACTTCACAGATGGGAATCGGACATACACGCTGGGCAACGCACGGCGAGCCTAACGACGTAAATGCCCATCCACATTACGACTGCACCGAAACGATTTCCATAATTCACAACGGTATTATCGAAAATTATAATACATTAAAAAAGAAACTTGAATTAGAAGGACACATCTTCCGCACCGAAACGGATACCGAAACACTCGCACACCTTATCGAGGAAATGTTGAAACATGTCGGAGATTTGTTCACTGCAGTGCGACTCGCTCTACATGAAGTTGAGGGGACCTATGGAATTGCCGTCATCTCCAAAAACGAACCCGATAAAATCATCGTCGCTCGAAAAGGAAGTCCATTAGTAATTGGAGTTGGTAAGAATGAAAATTTTATAGCATCAGACCCTGCGGCTTTAATAGACAACACACGTCAAGTTATTTATCTCGAAGATAGTGAAGTTGCGATGATAACTAAAGATGGATATATCATTAAAACCATTTATGACGAAGAAATACAAAAACAGACGGAAGAGATTACGTTTGACCTTGAGCAGATTGAAAAAGGTGGTTACGACCACTTTATGCTCAAGGAAATACACGAGCAACCGGAAACATTGCGTAACGCAATCCGCGGCAGAATATTGATGGATGAAGGGACGGCAAAATTAGGCGGACTGAGTGAAGTTACCGACTTGCTCTTAAATGCACGCAGGTTTATTATTACTGCTTGCGGAACATCGTGGCATGCGGGTTTGGTCGGAAAGTATATGATCGAACAATACGCTCGCGTTCCTGTTGACGTAGAATATGCATCAGAATTCAGGTATCGCGACCCAGTTTTGTACAACAATGATGTCGTGTTTTTAATAAGTCAGAGCGGCGAGACAGCCGATACTCTGGCAGCTTTGAAAATAGCAAAATCCAGCGGCTCTCGAGTAATTGGAATCTGTAACGTGGTCGGAAGTACGATTGCACGGGAAAGCAAAGCGGGAGTTTATATCCACGCGGGTCCCGAAATTGGAGTAGCTTCAACTAAAGCGTTCACTTCGCAGTTGGCTGTATTATCGTTGATCACTTTGATGATTGCACGTAAAAAAGGTATGAGTGAATCGGCTGGTAGGAACGTCGTACAAGAACTTTTGAAACTTCCCGAAAAAGTTGAAAAAATATTAAAAGATACAAATCAAATTCAGAAAATTGCCGACTTGTTCTTTACGCACAGTAATTTTTTATATCTTGGTCGCGGATATAATTTCCCAGTTGCGTTGGAGGGCGCTCTGAAATTAAAAGAAATTTCCTACATACACGCCGAGGGTTATCCCGCTGCGGAAATGAAACACGGTCCGATTGCACTAATCGATAACGAAATGCCTGTTGTCGTCATTGCCACTAAAGACAGCACGTACGAAAAGATAATCAGCAATATACAAGAAGTGCGTGCTCGTAGAGGACGTGTAATTGCAATAGTGAATGAAGATGATACACAGATAGAAGAGTTGGCAGAATATGTAATCAGAATTCCGCACACGTTAGATTTTCTTATGCCGATTCTTTCAATTATACCACTGCAGTTGCTGGCATATTACATCGCTGTAAAAAGAGAGTGCGATGTTGACCAACCACGTAATTTAGCTAAGAGTGTTACGGTGGAGTAAATAATTACGAGATGGTAAAATTACACGATTATTAAGTGTGAATAGCACTGCTCGAAGTTTATCCCGACATCGTCCCGACACAGTCGGGACAAGTCGGGACTCTATGCTCTTTGCTACTGGGCTTATACCTAAAAAAGAAATTAAAGGAGTATTATGTCAAAAATAAAAGTAATTATAATGGGTGCAGCAGGGCGCGATTTTCATAACTTTAACACAGTATTTCGTGATAACGAATTGTATGAAGTGGTTGCTTTTACAGCCACTCAAATTCCGAATATCGATGGAAGGAAATATCCTGCGGAATTAGCAGGTAAGCTTTATCCGAATGGAATTCCAATACATCCCGAGTCTGAATTACTCGAATTGATTAAAAAGCACAACATCGATCAAGTTGTCTTCTCTTACTCCGATGTGTCATTCAATTACGTCATGGAACGTGCCTCGATGTCGATGGCGGCGGGTGCTGACTTTATGGTACTCGGAACACGACAGACAATGATCAAGTCCACACGCCCGGTAATTGCAGTAGTCGCAGTGCGAACAGGGGCAGGGAAGAGCCAAACCTCCCGGAAAGTTTGCTTGCTGCTACATGAGATGGGAAAACGGGTAGTAGCAATCCGTCACCCTATGCCTTACGGTGACCTTGTAAAACAAAAAGTTCAGCGGTATACAAGCCTCGAAGATATGAAGAAGCATAATTGTACGATTGAGGAAATGGAAGAATACGAACCGCACATCGCAAGCGGAACAATCATATACGCCGGAGTTGATTACGAAGCAATAATTCGGGAAGCGGAAAAAGAAGCCGATGTGATTGTGTGGGACGGTGGCAACAACGATATGCCGTTTTACAAAGCTGACTTAATAATAACCGTTACTGACCCGCACAGACCGGGGCACGAATTAACATATTATCCGGGTGAAACAAATTTACGTCTGGCAGATGTCGTAGTGATAAATAAAGTCGAAACTGCACTACCCGAGAACATAACCACAGTTCGCGATAATATCAGACGTGTCAACCCGAACGCAGTCGTTGTTGAAGCCGCTTCGCCGGTTACGGTTGATGATGAAAATGTAATACTGGGTAAAAGAGTTTTAGTTATTGAAGACGGTCCGACACTAACTCATGGTGAAATGTCGTACGGAGCAGGTGTGCTTGCGGCGAAAAAATTCGGAGCTTCCGAGATAATCGACCCCAAACCTTTTGCTGTAAACTCAATTGCGGAAACCTTCAAGAAATATCCTAAAACAGGTGCATTATTACCCGCGATGGGTTATGGCGCTCAACAATTAAAAGATTTAGAAAAAACTATTGAAAAAACCCCATGCGATTCCGTTATAATCGGGACTCCGATTGACCTCCGCAGCGTGATTAAAATCAATAAACCATCTACTCGCGTCCGTTACGAGTTGGATGAAATCACAAAACCCGATTTAAGAGATATTCTAACGAATCTATTCAAAAAATTTTAAAAAGGAACTAAATGTCAAAGAAAAATAAATTTGCAGGAAGAGATTTTATCTCATTATTTGATTTTTCCACAAAGGAAGTTTGGGAGATATTCAAACTCGCTAAGGCGATGAAAGCAAATCCAAAAAGATACCAGAAATCAGTGAGCGGCAAAATTATGGCTTTAATCTTTGAGAAACCATCATTGCGCACACGCGTAACTTTCGATGCAGGAATAAAACAACTTGGCGGCGATTCGATATACTTATCTCCGTTGGAAATCAACCTCGGTAAGCGCGAATCAGTTTATGACGTCGCGAAAAACCTGGAACGAATGGTTGATGGAATAATGATTCGTACTTTCGGACATGATGTAGCTACGGGATTGGCGGAACACGCTTCGATTCCGATAATAAACGGTTTAACCGACCTCGAACATCCGTGTCAAGCGATGGCTGATTTCTTTACGATTTGGGAATTCAACAAGAAGTTAGAAAAAGTTAAATTAGCTTATGTCGGCGACGGCAACAACGTTGTTCATTCATTGATACTCGCTGCAGCAAGAATAGGTTCGTCTATTTCTGTTGGTACACCGAAGGGTTATGAACCCAAACCGGAGATATTCGAAAAAGCAGTCGAGGCGGCAAAGAAAACCGGCGCAAAAATAACTATCACGAATGATACTATCGAAGCAGTCAAAAATGCAGACGCAGTTTATACCGACGTGTGGGCAAGTATGGGACAGGAAAAAGAAGCAGGAGAGCGAAAAAAAATCTTCCAACCGTATCAAGTCAATTCTGAATTAATGAAGCATGCGAAAAAGAATGCTCTCTTTTTACATTGCTTACCTGCCCATCGCGGTGAAGAAGTTACGGATGAAGTTATCGACAGCAAGACATCAGTCGTTTTTCAAGAAGCTGAGAACCGTTTGCATGTCCAAAAAGCAATTATGCACGAATTGTTGAGGGGTTGATGAAAAAAGTTGCAGTAATAGCGATAGGCGGTAATTCGATTATACGTGCGGGACAACGCGGCACCGTTTCCGAACAATTCGAAAACGTTTTAAAAACTTCCGAACAGATTGTAACTCTATTCCAACTCGGTTATGATGTGATTATCACTCACGGAAACGGTCCGCAGGTTGGGGCGATGCTGCTGCGGTCGGAACTTGCAAGCTCGCAAGTTTACACAGAACCGCTCGATGTTTGCGTTGCCGACACGCAGGGTGCAATGGGATATATGCTACAACACAGTATTCAAAATGTGTTGTCGCATCATAATATCAACGTTGGTGTAGCAACAATTATAACGCAAGTTGTAGTAGATAAGAACGACACCGGTTTTCAAAAACCGAATAAACCGGTCGGACCTTTTTATTCTAGAGAAGAATCGGAAAAGAAGGTGAGTGAACTTGGCTGGAAGATGGTTGAAGACGCTGCCCGTGGATTCAGAAGAGTAGTCCCATCTCCGATTCCACTGGAAATTGTTGAAGAAGAATTTATAAAATCCTGTATTGAGAAAGATTTAATTGTGATTGCAGTCGGTGGTGGTGGGATTCCCGTAATTCGAGAGAATTCGAAACTCGTTGGTGTCGAAGCAGTTATTGATAAAGATAGAGCTTCGAGCTTATTAGCGAGTAGATTGAATGCAGATGTATTCATCATCTCAACAGATGCCGAGAATGTTTGCCTTAATTATAAAAAGCCGAACCAAGTTACGCTTGGAAAAATTACGCTCGAAGAAGTCAATAAATATTATTCGGAGGGTCATTTCCCGCCTGGCAACATGGGACCAAAGATTGAAGCAGCAATCAGCTTCCTTGAAAATGGTGGACATGAAGTGATTATCACTACTCCAGAGAAAATAGTAGAAGCTGTTCAGGGTAAAGCAGGAACGCATATCATTCACTAAAAAATGAATAATGAATATCGAATAATGAATAATGAATATTGGGTGTTCGACATTCGTTATTCGAAAAAAACTAAATAGTTAAAAATATTTTATGAAACTAAAACACATAATCAAGTCGCAACAATTTAGCGTTCCATCGATTATGGAACTATTCGCAACCGCTCAGCAAATGGAAAAAGTAGTTGCACGTGGAGGGACGCAAGATTACAACAGCAAGATAATGGCTTCTCTGTTCTATGAGCCATCAACAAGAACAAGATTTTCCTTCGAGACTGCTATGCACCGTTTGGGTGGAAGAATACTCTCGACTGAGAACGCTAAAGAATTTTCGTCTGCAATCAGCGGCGAAAGTATCGAAGATACGATTAAAGTTTTGAGCCAGTTCGTTGATGTAATAGTTTTAAGACACGACGAAATCGGCGGGGCAGAGAGAGCGGCAGCAGTCTCAAATGTTCCTGTCATTAACGCGGGTGATGGAAAAGGAGGGCAGCATCCAACTCAAGCCCTGACTGATCTGTACACCATCTTTAGGGAAATTAAAACAATTGACGGATTGAACATTGCTTTAGTCGGCGATTTAGCGCACGGCAGAACCGTACGTTCACTCGCTTATCTATTAAGCAAATTTGAAAGAGTGAAAATATTTTTCGTCGCGCCTGACAAACTTCAAATTCATCAAGACATTCTGGATCATCTAGAAGAAAACAAAGTCTGGTTTGCTCAAGAAAATGATCTAAAGAAGGTTGTTGCCGAAGTTGACGTCGTGTATCAGACAAGGATTGAAAAAATACTACTTGAGGTTAGTGATAATGACTACGAAAAAATCATGGAATCATTCTTCATCAACTCAGGTATGATGAAGAAGATGAAATCAAATTCTATTGTAATGCATCCCTTACCCAGGTTGAAAGAGATATCTTCCGAAGTCGATACCGATTCGCGTGCGGCATATTTCAGACAATCGCAAAACGGTATATACGTCCGTATGGCGTTACTGAAAACCGTTCTGGATGCATAGACGTCGATCAGTCAAACAAAGCATCATCTTGCTTTTTAAATATTTCTGTTAACTTTAAGCAAAAAACACGTAATCAAAGAAATCGAAAAAGCCGGAAAGCAAGCTGTTTATTTTAATATCAATGCAGCCGATTCGATTAAGCGGCAGGAAACTTTAGACGAAATTCAAGAAAGACTTTCCGGTGAACCCCGTTTTACGGGGTGAACACAGCGGACTGGTTAAAGTTTTAGTTCATATTGGATTTCTGGAAATGTTATTGGTGTGGACGGCGGCGAAAATATAGTTAACTTCATAGGCAAAAAAAGTTTCCATCAAATTAAATAATAAATTAAAAGGAGCTAGTACAGCATAATGTTTGAATTAAAATTTACAGAAGAGCAAGAAATGCTGCGCCAGATGGTGCGGGAATTTACAAATAATGAGGTCAAACCGGTAGCTGCTAAAATTGATAGTGAAGAAAGAATTCCACCTGAGTTAATTAGGAAAATTGCGGATCTTGGTTTACTCGGTGCGGCAATTCCAACGGAATACGGCGGGGGTGGATTCGGTGAAGTTGGTTACTGCATTATACAGGAAGAAATTTCGCGCGGGTGTTTATCGACTGCCACATTCATCGGCGCACATCAATCAATTGGGATGAATGCTATTTACTTAGGCGGGAGTGAAGAAATAAAAAGAAAATATTTACCACCTCTCGCGGAAGGAAAAATGATTGCAGCATTCGGGTTGACCGAATCAAAAGCCGGTTCAGATTCGTTTAATGTTAGAACAAAAGCAGTTCTGGATGGAAGCGAATGGGTAATCAACGGCGAAAAACTCTGGATTACTAACGGCAGTATTGCCGACGTAATTTCTCTTTTCGCGCGAACCGAAAGAGGCGTTACTGCCTTCGTAGTCGAAACAAAAACACCTGGCTTTCATGCTCATCCACCTGAAAAGAAAATGGGGATTAAAGGTAGCGTTACAAATGCTCTCACATTTGAGAATGTTCGAATTCCTAAAGAAAATATTATTGGACAAGAGGGGAGAGGTTTTCTTATTGCGATGAAAACTTTGGATGCCGGCAGATTAGGACTTGGCGCCGCCTGTGTTGGCTCATCGAAGGAAATGCTTGAATTATCTGCAAAGCATGCAAAAGGACGCGTTCAATTCGACCAACCGATAAGCAATTTTCAAGGCGTGCAATTCATGCTTGCTGAAATGGCTACTCTTATCTACGCGATGGAATCTATCGTCTATAGAACTGCAACAGATTACGACCTCGGAAAAAATATCAGCCGCCAATCTGCTATGGTAAAACTCTTTTGCTCCGAGTCAGCGGATAAGATTATGGATTATGCAGTCCAAATTCACGGTGGTATGGGATACTCACGTGAACTACCGATTGAACGCTTTTATAGAGATTCAAGAATAAACAAAATATTCGAAGGCACAAACGAGATACAAAAAGGTATTATTGCAAGGGATACAATAAAGAAGAACGGTGTTATGTAATCATTAATAAATAAAATTTATGGAGGATTTATATGCCGACAGTAAAATCAAAACAAACAACGGAAAAGCTTTCTCACTTAAATAATTTAATAGAGAAGTTGAACGCTTTTTCGGCTGATAACTATTGGGATTTGGGAAAATTTTTAGTTGAAAGATTCATACCGGCTGCGTTAAAAGAAGGTATTTTCGGAGACGAGGCTTTAAAGACGATTACCTCCGCACCGGGCTTCAAATTTCCATACTCAATGTTGAAACAATGCCAGCAGTTCTACACTTACTATCCCGATGTGGAAAAACGTCTGTTACCTGAAATATTTTATTTTGATCTTGCCACAAAAGTTGACGACAGCGCAAAGCGTCGCGAATATGAGAAGATCGCTATCGATAGGAAGTGGACGATCTCCGATTTGAGAAAGAAAATCCACGACGACGAATTAGCACGACGGATGGATGAGAAAACGAAGTACGGTTTCGACCTGAAAGAGAAAAACTTTTGGTCGTTCGAAGCTGCCGACCCACGATTCGGAAAACCAAACTACAAAGGTCGCATCCCCGGACAAGTAGTTGCAAATCTTTTATTTTACTATACGAATCAAGGTGCTTATATTGTTGACCCATTCGCAGGCAGCGGAACTTTAGGCGACATCGTTGATATCGTTCAGATTTTTAAAGACCGTAAGTATAAGCTTTATGATATCGAACCGTCAGACGAAAGGATCGTTCGCAATAATATTTTGCAAACAGGAATTCCTGAACAAACGGCAAGCGTAGATTACGTTTTTTTAGATCCGCCTTCAGAATTCTTCCCCCAAACTTCCGACTCTGCTTTCACTGCTTCGGCAGCTAAAGCAGATACGATGCTAAAACTAAAAGGAGTAGTCCGTGAAAGCGCTAGAATATTAAAAAAGTGTGGAAGGGTCTCGATAATAATCGAACCGACTATTGTGGGGTTAGAGTTGATTGATTTTCCCGGTGAAGTTGCAAGCTTAATGAAAGAATTCGATTTAAAACAAATAGGCAAAGTTTATATGCCGCGCAGGTCGGATAGCAGTAAAGCTTCACGTTTTGGTGGAGAGAAGAGTTTGACTTCTGAAATCCGGGAAATATTGACGTTCGAAAAATTATAGTTGTAATTCACGGTTATTTTTTCTAAATTGTTGACGTAAAAGTTGGACAGGTAGCTTCCCGATAAAAAACATCGGGACAAGCAGTTGGTCTACGGTTCTTCGACCTAAGGTCTCGTCCTACGGCCTACGGCCTCGTAGAGGACTCGTAGAGTAGAGAGTCGGAGTCTCGTAGAATAGAACAACGGTAGCTGAATAGTATTTACCAATGGACAGGTAGCTCAGTTGGTAGAGCAACGGCCTGAAAAGCCGTGTGTCGCCAGTTCAATTCTGGCCCTGTCCACTACTGTAGGTCGAGTAATTAACTCGACCTTTTTTATTTGATTTCTTTCTCAAACTTACGTAATTTTAACTAGTGCAACAAAATATTCACACAGTCTGTTTAGTCGTGGGTTAACTGATAATTAATAGGTTTCCACATTGTTAAACCATTTCACATACTTCAAACCACAGACCGAAAGCGAGTTGCTCGAAAAGGTGAAGTCGTACGGCGATGATACAAAAATTCTAGCCGGCGGTACCGATTTGCTCATTTATATGAAGCAGGGTATTACCGCACCTAAGGTTCTAATAGATGTTAAAGGAATCTCTGAGTATTCGAAGATAGTAACTGCGTCCGACGGTTCAATTTCTATCGGTGCATCGGTTACTTGCAACGAGGTCATCGAGAATGAGTGCATCAACAAACACTTTCCGGTTTTAGTCGAAGCTGCCAAAACGCTCGGTTCGTATCAACTCCGAAATCGTGCAACAGTAATTGGCAATATATGTAATGCATCGCCTGCTGCTGATATGGCGGGACCTTTACTTGTGCTTGGCGCATTGGTAATCATCGGAAATGATAGCGGTGGACGCGAAATACTTCTCAAAGATTTCTTTATTGGGTTTAAAAAGAATATCCTCAAAGTTGATGAGTTTGTGAAAGCTATAAAAGTTCCAGCATATTTCCGCGATGCGAAAAGCGGCTATCTTAAATCAAGCCGTATAAAGGGCCACGACCTCGGCATTTGCAACGTTGCTATGTGCCGAGTTAACGGAACTCTCAAAGTCGCAGTCGGTTCTTGTGCGGTTACGCCTGTGCTGCTTCCGGATTTTGAGAGCGACCGTGCCGGCACAAAGTTTGTGATCGAAGCTGCGATGAATAACATCAATCCGATCAGCGATATTCGTAGTTCGAAAGAATATAGAAAACATATGGTAAAAGTATTTATCAAGAGATTATTAGAGAAAGGGAACAGCCATTAAAACAATAGAGTTAAATATCAACGGAAAAAAATATTCCCGCACTGTACCTTTTCATCGAACGTTGTTGGAATTTCTTCACGACGACCTTGCAATTCTTAGCGTAAAAGAAGGTTGCGGCGAAGGCGAGTGCGGCGCCTGCACTGTTATGCTGGATAACAAACCCGTCAACTCGTGTCTCATCCTTGCAGTTGAAGCTGACGGAACTTCAATACGGACCGTCGAGGGTGAAGTTAAGGACGGCAAACTGTCTCCGCTTCAGGAATCGTTCAAAAAAAACCACGCAACACAGTGCGGCTTTTGCACGCCGGGTATGATTATGTCGGCACAGTCGCTCCTTGAAAGAAATCCCAAACCGAACGAAGAAGAAATCAAAGAAGCAATCGAAGGCAACTTCTGCCGATGCACGGGATATCGGCAGATAATAGATGCAATTTTTGAGGTAACGAAAAACGCAAAGTAAAACTCGAAATCCGAATATCGAAATCCTAAACAAATTCAAATATTAAAATATAAAACATCATAACGCAAAAAGTTTTGGTAATTTATTATTTGAATTTTAGATTTGTTTAGAGTTTCGATATTAGATATTCGGATTTAAAATATGGCTAAATTAATATAGAAAAAATATTATGAGCAAAGAATACAAATACATCGGCAAAGGCGTTCCGAGAATAGATGCTGATTTGAAGGTAACTGGTCAAGCAACTTATGTTGGTGATATGTCTTTCCCCGGAATGCTGCACGCAAAAATGCTAATCTCACCACACGCGCACGCAAAAATCAAAAAGATTGATACTTCAAAAGCCAAGGCTCTCGATGGAGTCGCTGCTGCATTAACAGGAGAGGATTTGGATTATCAGGTCGGACTTTATATGGTCGACAAGACAATCCTTGCGCGCGAGAAAGTACGCTACCACGGAGAACCAGTAGCCGCAGTCGCAGCGGAAACTTTGGAGATTGCTGAAAAGGCAGTTAAATTAATCGAAGTTGAGTATGAAGAACTCAAACCGCTTTTAGATGTAGAAGAAGCCTTCAACGAAAAAGCTAATCTCATTCATCCTAACCTCGGAAGTTACAGTCACGTTCAGACCGCTTTCTTCCCCAAACCCGGAACCAATATTTGCCATCATTCAAAAATCCGGAGAGGTGATATCGACAAAGGTTTCCAAGAAGCTGATGTAATTGTTGAACGCGAATATAACAACCCGTCCGTTCAGCACGTGCCAATGGAAACACACGGCGCAATTGTTCAGTGGGGGATAGGAGATAGAGTTACAATTTGGACAAGCGCCCAGTCGCCTTTCACTGTCCGGAATCTTTTCTGTCATACATTCAAACTTTCTCATCATCAAGTGCGAGTCATTGTCCCTTATGTGGGTGGTGGGTTCGGCGGTAAAGCCGGAATTCATTTAGAACCTTTAGTCGGATGTTTATCTCGTGCAACAGGTGGACGACCTGTTAAATTAATTGCAACACGTAAAGAAGAATATAACACACTTCCTTGCCGCTGCGGACTTAAATATAAAATCAAAACTGGGTTGATGAAGGATGGAAAAATTGTTGCACAAAAACTTACGCTGCTTTGGAGTGCCGGCGCTTATGCCGATTACGCTGTTAACGTAACAAGGGCTTCAGGATATTCCGCAGGCGGTCCGTATTTTTATCCGAACATTTCGACCGATTCATACACCGTTTATACTAATATGGTTTTCGGGACTGCGTATCGCGGCTTCGGGCACGTCGAGCTTTTCTGGGGATTAGAGCGGCATATGGATTACTGCGCACGCGAGTTGGGAATTGATCCGTATGAATTCAGAATGAAAAATTTACTCAAGCCCGGAGACATAACTCCAACCGGCGAAAAATTGAAAGATGATTCCGGCGATATACGGAAATGTTTAAATGCAGCCGCTAAAGAGATAGGTTGGGATGGTGTGAAATCGGAACAACAAAGAATAAAAGAAATGCAATCTGGTAAAGTAAGAGGTAAGGGATTCGCCGTCTTACATAAAGCTCCTGCTATGCCAACCAACACATCAAGCTCGTGTGTGATTAAGATGAATGAAAACGGTTCGGTAATTCTCAATATATCGGCGACCGATTATGGCAACGGGACGTACACACCTATGGCTCAGATAATAGCAGAAGAAATGGATATACCGTTGGATAAAATCCACGTTGCTTACGAAACCGATACAGATCGTGATCCTTACGATTGGCAAACAGTCGCATCCCGTTTTGCACCAATGGGTGGTCGTGCTGTAATCAATGCGTGCAATGATTTAAAGAGAAAGATGTCTGAAGTCGCTGCAAAAGTATTTGAATGCTCGCCGGATGATTTTATTTTTCAGGATGAGAAAATAATTCATAAGAGTGATCCTCAGAAATTTATTTACTACGATAAGTTAGCTACCGGTTATGTTTATCCGAACGGTAATGCAATCGGTGGACCATTGATTGGTGTCGGTGTGTATATGGCGGAAGGCTTGACTCACCTCGATAAAGAAACCGGTCAGGGACTTCCAGCATTTAACTGGACTTATGGTGCCCACGCCATTGAAGTTGAGGTCGATGTGGAGACGGGCGAGTTCACAATACTCAAAATTGCTTCGGCTTTAGATGTCGGTAAAGTTCTCAATTACGAGTCACTGAAAGGTCAGGTAATCGGTGGAATTATTCAAGGACTTGGAACGGCGATATGCGAGCGTTATGTGTATGACAACAAAGGTCGGCTATTGAATAACTCCTTTACTGACAATAAGATACCGACAGCTAAAGATATACCTTTGGAGATTGTACCTATCTTCATTGAAACCCCTCACGACGAAGGTGCTTATGGCGCTCGCGGCGCAGCCGAGCATCCGATGATTTCGGTCGCTCCTGCTATTGGCAACGCGCTTCGGGATGCGCTTGGTATCGAGTTAACCGAAATGCCAATCCGCGCTGAAGATGTATGGAAAGCTTTGAAAGAGAAAGAGTTGGTTTTTGAACCCGCAACAGTTTAAAATAGCTTCTTACATCAACAACATTTTAAGCCAAAAGAGAAAAAGCCGGTATTATGTTCATTCCACTTTCGAGAGAGTTGTGAATTATACGGATGGGGATTCATTTATATCGATAACCGACTCAGCAATACCAGTAACTCCTTCAAGCGTTTCGTTGAACGATTCGAATTTGTTTAATCTTATCCGAACGCAATCCAATTCAGAAGCAGTATTCAATCTTTCTTATCCAATACTATATTCACAGGAGACATCTCTATCTTTTCTGAATAGCGATATTGTTGATACAAAAATCGATTCGCTTACGTTGCCATCAAAGATTCAGATAGAGAAATTTGTGATCACGATTCTTAGTCATACACGATCTCAAAAAGGAGTTATCCAAATATTTCATCAAAAGAATGATGATATATTTTCAAAAAAATTCTCGGAGATTCTTGCATCACTCAAAGAAAATATATTGGATAACGACCCGGACCGATTCGAAAAAGGAATCAACAAACTTGCCGGACTTGGAAACGGGTTGACCCCATCGGGCGATGATTTTATTTACGGGTTATATGCAGCGATACGGACATTTTCATTTAAGCCGGAATTTGCAAAGAAGATCGAATATATAATTGATAACGGTAAAACTGTCTTCGGAGATATTAGTTATAACTTTTTAAAATCGTTACGAGATGGGCATATTTATATCCCACTGAAGAAATTATTTCGACTTTTAAGTTCCAATAGCGGTTGTGAAGAAGCAATTGATGATTTAATTAAATATGGTTTAACGTCAGGAACTGATATACTAGCAGGTGTTATGTTTGCATTAGAAGCATAGAAACACAAAAAATAAAACTCCGATAGGAGTTTCACAAAAATAGATTGATTGATCAAATGGAACAAAAAATCATAATCAAAAAAAATACATACTACGATTCGGTCAGCTTGATGAATCTAACTGAGAAAGCTAAGTTGTTACCCGATATCAAAGATGCTGTAGTAGCAATGGGAACCGAAACAAATATACAGCTTCTAAAAGGTATAGGCTTCACCGATAGCAGGTTAGATGAATCAGGACCGAATGATTTGGTCATTGCGATTGATGCTATAGATTTGGATTCCGCTGAAAAAGCCTCTCGCGCCATTGAAGATTTACTCGTCGAAAAGAAATCATCGGAAGATAAGGCGGACGAGGTGCAAGTAGCTTCCCTCCAATATGCAATCAAACAAAATCCGGAAGCGAATGTTGTATTGATTTCTGTTCCCGGTGAATATGCTTATCTCGAAGCGAAGAAGGCACTGTTGGCTGATAAGCACGTGATGTTATTCAGCGACAATGTTACAATCGAACAAGAAAACAGATTAAAAGAACTTGCAGTCTCAAAAGGACTTCTTATGATGGGACCCGATTGCGGAACTGCAATCATTAACAATGTTCCGTTAGCTTTTGCAAATCAAGTTCCTAAAGGTCCAATCGGTATAGTTGGCGCCTCTGGCACAGGAAGCCAAGAAGTCAGCAGCTTGATTGCACGGGCTGGTTCCGGAATTTCACAGTTAATCGGCACCGGCGGCAGAGATTTATCCGAAAAAATCGGTGGTAAGATAATGATGTTAGGGATTGAAGCATTGAACGACGACCCTGACACGAAAGTGATAGTTTTGATTTCAAAACCACCGGCGCAATCGGTTATGGAAAAAGTGTTATCGAAAGCTTCTATGTGTAAGAAACCGGTTATTGTTCATTTTATCGGCGGCGATAGATCGATGGTTGAGAAACATCGATTAATAGCTACGGAATCGCTTGAGGAAACAGCGCTCAAAGCAGTTGAAGTTACCATGGGTAAAGCGATTACTTTGAGTGTTGATAATTCTGATCTTGAAAAAGTTGCAGCTTCCGAATCGGCAAAAATGAGTAAACGGCAAAAGTATATCAGGGGACTTTATTCGGGCGGCACGCTTTGCGACGAAGCGATGATTTTCTTGCAGCGCAAATTCGGGAAAATATTTTCTAACACACCTTTGGATAGAGATACTATCGTCGATTTAGGCGACGATGAATTCACAAAAGGTAAAGCCCATCCGATGATTGATCTGGCTTATCGAAAGATGCGGTTACTAAATGAGGCAAAGGATACGGAAGTGGCTGTGGTTCTTTTAGATATTGTTATTGGTTACGGCTCTCATCCAGACCCGGCTGGTGCGATGGTTGAAACGATTATTATTGCAAAGAAAGAATTTGAAAAGCACGGACAGTATTTGTCGGTTATTGCTTCTGTTTGTGGCACAGAATCCGACCCGCAGGTGTTATCCAAACAAGAAGCAAAATTAAAAGAAGCTGGCGTAATCTGTATGCCGAGCAATTATCAGGCAGTGAGATTAGCGGCGAAAGTAAAGGAAGTTCTTTTACGCGGAAGAAAATCCAACGTTCATCCCGAAAGCTTTCGGGACAAATGACAAATAAAAATCTTTGAAAAAACGGTTCGTGATTATCTTAGTTATATGATACTATATCATCCCTAAAGGGATTTTAAAAAATATTCTGTTTCTTGTGCTATAAATATATTGTCTCTAAAGAGACAAATCAAAGAAATTGTCCCGATAGGGACAGAATATTTATAGAATTAAGAACAAATGAAAGGAAATAACAATGCCTAGTACATACACGCAGATTTATATTCATACAGTATTTACCGTTCAAAATAGAATGTGTTTGATTCATAAAAGCTGGAAAGATGAGCTTTATAAATATATCACCGGTATTGTTAAAGCTAATAAGCATAAACTAATTGCAATCAATGGAATGCCCGACCATCTGCACATTTTAATCGGTATGAAACCTCATCAATCTCTCTCGGATTTAATGCAAGA